>NZ_SMLD01000139.1:0-24835 GCF_004352805.1 Nonomuraea mesophila | reverse complement strand
GTGAAGTCCGCCCCTGAAGCCCGCCCGCCGTGCGATCCGTCCCCGGAACCCGCTCCCCGTGAGGCCCGTCCCTGGAGCCCGCTCCTCGTGAGGCCCGTCCCTGGAGCCCGCTCCTCGTGAGGTCCGTCTCCGGCGCCCATTCTCGTGGCTCCGTCACTTGGAGCCCGCTCTCTGTGAGATCCGTCCCCGGAACCCGCTCCCCGCAAAATCCGCCCCGGAACCTGTTCCCCGTGAGATCCGTCCCCGGCGCCTGCTCTCCATAGGCTCGATTCCTGGAGGAGTCCACCCCCGGAGCCGGTTCCCAGAAGCATCCACCCCAGGGCCGGCCCACTGACGGCTCGCCACAACCTTTCCGGAAGCCCATTTCCAGGAAGGCAGCCCTGCGACGAGAGGGCGAGGGCCACGTCGGTGCTCACGCGCGACGTGTCGGAGGCGTGGCCCTCTCAGCGTCCTGGCCGCGCCGTCACCCCGAGAAGCCCTCCTTGGGCATCTCCAGGTCGGCCTTCGCCAGTTCTTCGACGTTCACGTCCTTGAACGTGACGACCCGTACGTTCTTGACGAACCGGGCGGGCCGGTACATGTCCCACACCCACGCGTCCTGCATCTTCACGTCGAAGAAGACGTCGCCGTTCTCCGCAGTGCGGACATCGAGATCGACTGAGTTGGTCAGATAGAACCGCCGCTCAGTCTCCACCACGTATGTGAACAAACCGACGACATCGCGGTATTCGCGGTAAAGCTGCAGCTCCATCTCGGTTTCGTACTTTTCGAGATCCTCTGCGCTCATCGCGGTCCTCCTGTCGTACCGGTCCCCCGGTTTGCCTGGTCAGGCAACCCCGGCCCCCATTTCATTCTCACCCATCCCCCTCGCCACCGTGACGAAGGAGTAACGGTGATCAGGACACGGACCATGCGTTTCCAGCGCCAGCCGGTGTCCTGGTGTGACATACCCCTTGTGCTCGGCGAAGCCGTACTGCGGGAAGCGCTCGTCCAGCGCGACCATCAAGCGATCCCTCGTCACCTTGGCCACGATCGACGCGGCCGCCACGCATGCGGCCACCTGGTCCCCCTTCCACACGGCCAGTGACGGCGCGGGCAACCCGGGCACCGGGAAGCCGTCCGTCAGGATGTACTCAGGGTCACAGGACAACTGTGCGACAGCGCGCCGCATTCCCGAAACGTTGCATTTGTGGAGACCTTTGGCGTCGATCTCCCCGGGCGGGATGGTCACGATGCCCACGTGGGCGACCCGAACGATCGTGTCGTAGAGGCGTTCGCGCACCGCCGGCGCGAGCAGTTTCGAGTCGCTCAGGCCGTCGACCGGCTTGCGCAAGATGACGGCCGCGACCACGAGCGGTCCCGCGCACGCGCCACGGCCGGCCTCGTCGACACCCGCGATGGGGGTGAGGCCGCGGCGGGCGAGCGCCCGTTCATAGGCGTAGAGTCCGGAATCTCGCCGGACGACGCTGGGTCGAGGGCGGAACGCAACTGTCATGACAGAGGCAGCGTACGCCTCATTCGCCGCAAACCGCGACCGAAAGCCGCTCTACTTGACCTTGTCGAAAGCCTCGGGCTGGGAGAAGAGATAGCCCCGCGACAGCGGCCAGTAGCGCACCACGGCCTTGCCGATCACCGCGTCTTCCGAGATGAAGCCGCCACCCGGCTCCCGCATGTGCGCCCGGGAGTCGGCCGAGGCGCTGCGATGGTCGCCCATCAGCCAGAGCTTGCCGGCCGGCACCTTGACGTCGAAGTTATCGCCGGAAGCGTAATCGTCTGGGTAGAGGTAGGAGGACTCGTCGAGCGGCTTGCCGTTGATGGTGATGCGCTTGTCGGCGTCGCAGCACTTGACGCGGTCGCCGCCGACCCCGATGACGCGCTTGATGGTGTCTTCGCCGTTCCAGCCCTTGAACACCACGATGTCGCCGCGCTCCGGCTTGCCCGAGAGCTTGTTGACGAAGATCCGATCGTCGAGCTGCAGGGTGTTCTCCATCGACACGGACGGGATGTAGAACGACCCGACCACGAAGGCCTGCAGCAGCAGCGCGATGCCGACCCCCAGCACGAGCAGCAACACCGTCTCGCGGAAGCTGCCCTTTTTCTTCTTCTCTTTACCCACACCCTCCGCCTTCTTGGTGACGGCCATCAGCGCTTCCTCCGCAGCCGGCGCCGGACCAGGACCAAGGGTACGGCCAGGCCGAACCCGGCGACCAGCGGTACGGACCCGCCGAGCGCGTGGAGCGCGGGTTGGGCGAACGTCTCGGGGATGTCTATCGAGGACGCGCGGTCGAACGGCCACACGATCACGAACGCACGTCCGATGACCTGACTCACCGGGATGGACCCGCCGCCCGCGTCGCCGGTGTGGGCGCGTGAGTCGAGTGACACCGAACGATGGTCGCCCATCACCCACAGCCGGTCGGGCGGCACCGTGACGTCGAAGAACTTGTCAGAGGGCACGTTGCCCGGATAGAGGTAGCTCTCCTCGTCGAGCGGCGTGCCGTTGACGGTGATGCGGCCCTCGGAGTCGCAACACTTGACGTGGTCGCCGCCGATGCCGATGACCCGCTTGATGTAGTCCTTCTCGCCGGGGATGACGCCGAACGCCGTGCCGACCCAGCGGAAGAACGCCGCGACAGGGTTGGACGGCTCCTCCATCTGGAACTCGCCGTCCCAGGAGTCGACGCCCGAGAAAACCACCACGTCGCCGCGCTCGATGTCGCGAGTGTGGTAGACGAGCTTGTTGACGAGAACCCGATCATTGGTCAGCAGGGTGTTTTCCATCGACTCCGACGGAATGTAGAAGGCCTGGACCACAAAGGTTTTGATGATCAGGGCCAGCACCAGGGCAACAACGACAAGAACAGGAAGCTCTTTCCAGAACGACCCCTTCTTCTCCTTTTTCCCGCCCTTAGCCGGCTTCTGCGTCTCTTCGGCGACCACGTCCACCTCGTCCTCGACAGGGCGGCGCGCAGCGCCGTGCTCCTGGCTCTCGCTAGTCATCGCTGACGAGCCTAGATGATGTCCCGGCTCGACAAGCCTGGACCGACGTTACACCCACGCACGAGTCGCTCCACATAAAGGAAACGCCCCCGTAAAGCCGAAAGGCCCGCGCCGTGGCGCGGACCTCGGAAAGAACGAGAGCTACTTCGCGGGAGTCGTCTCACGCTTCTCGCGGATGCGGGCGGCCTTGCCACGCAGGTCACGCATGTAGTAAAGCTTCGCGCGGCGCACGTCGCCGCGGGAGACGAGCACGATCTTGTCGATGACCGGGCTGTGCACGGGGAAGGTGCGCTCGACGCCGACGCCGTAGCTCACCTTGCGGACGGTGAAGGTCTCGCGGGCGCTGCTGCCCTGCCTGCGCAGCACGAAGCCCTTGAAGACCTGGATGCGGGAGCGGTTGCCTTCGACGACGCGTACGTGAACCTCGAGCGTGTCACCGGGGCGGAAATCCGGCACATCGCTGCGCAGGGTCGCCTTCTCGAGCTCCTGGATCTTCGTGTGCATGAGAGCTGTCCTCAAGTCCTCGTGAGCACGCGGAGGTCCACCCGGCCATGGCTCGTGGCGGACACGCCTGCTGATGTGATGAAACCCAGGACCGTTTCCCGGGCATGACAGACCAACCACAACAGGTTGGCAGCGATTCAGTTTGCCATATCTTCCGGCGCGACGCGAAACGACAGCTCCTCGAGCAGTCTCCTGTCGTGCTTGTCAAGCGTCCCGGGGTCGAGCTCGGCCGCGAGTTCGGGCCGGTTTCGTACGGTACGGCGCAGCGCCTCGTCCCGCCGCCATCTGGCGATTTTTCCGTGATGTCCGGACAGCAGCACGTCAGGCACCTCGCGCCCCCGCCAGACGGGAGGCTTCGTGTAGACGGGGCCCTCGACGAGGTTGCGCATGGACCCGGGGGCGAAGGAGTCGTCGACGGCCGACTGGGCGTTGCCCAGCACCCCCGGCAGCAGCCTGCCGACGGCCTCCACCATGACCAGCACCGCCACCTCACCGCCGGCCAGCACGTAGTCGCCGATGCAGACCTCGTCGACCCGCAGCCGTCCGGAGTATTCCTCCACGACGCGCGTATCGATCCCCTCATAACGCCCGCACGCGAACAACAACCACGGCTCTTCCGCCAGCTCCTGCGCGAGTTCCTGGGTGAACGGCCGCCCGCTCGGGGTCGGCACGATCATCCGTGGCGCCCCGTCGCCGATCACGGAGTCGATGGCCTCGCCCCACACCTCGGGTTTCATGACCATGCCCGGCCCCCCGCCGTAAGGGGTGTCGTCCACGGTCTTGTGCACGTCGTGTGCCCAGTCACGGAGCTGGTGCACGCGTACGTCGAGCGTGCCGCGCTCACGCGCCTTGCCGATCAACGAGACGTCGAGCGGCGCGAAGTATTCGGGAAAGATCGAGATGATGTCGATCCGCATCACAACAGGCCCTCCGGCGGATCGACGACCAGCCGCCCGGCCTCCACGTCGACCATGGGCACGAGAGCCTTCACGAACGGGATCAGCGCGTCGTCGGCTTCTTTCCGGCGTACGACCAGGAGGTCTTGACCGTGGTGGAGCACATCGGTGACCTCGCCCACGGGCTCGCCGGACGCGGTCTCGACCGCCAGGCCGATGAGCTGGTGATCGTGGAACTCGTCGGGGTCTTCGGGCGGCGCCACCTCGGCGGAGTCGATGACCAGCATCGTGTTACGCAGATCCTCGGCCGCGTCACGACCGGAGACCCCTGCGAACGAGACCAGCAGCAGACCTTTGTGCCAGCGGCGGCCCTCGACGACGAGCGGCCCCCTGCCGGCGGGGTCGGTGGCGATCGACGTGCCAGGGGCGAAGCGCAGCTCGGGATCGTCGGTGCGCACCTCCACGGTCACCTCACCGCGTACGCCGTGCGGGCGGCCTATCCGGCCGACGACCAGCTGCACGTGGAACCGCCCTTTCTCAACGCGAGCGCCCTCACCGGAAGACCGATGAGGGCGCGCAAACCTGACGCTAACGGACTACTTCGTGCAGATCGAGCAGATCGACTCGCACGTACTTCCCGTCGGCCAGGGCGTTCACGACCGTGCGCAGCGCTTTGGCGGTGCGCCCGCCGCGTCCGATGACCTTCCCCAGGTCCTCGGGGTGCACCCGGACCTCCAGGACGCGCCCGCTGCGGATGCGGCGTGCGCGGACCCGGACATCGTCTGGATGTTCGACGATGCCCTTGACGAGGTGCTCGAGAGCCTCCTCGAGCACGTCAGGCCTCGCCCTCGGCCTGGGTCTCGGCGGGGGCCTCGGCCTCTTCCTTCTTCTTGGCCTTCTTCGGCGGCGTGGTGGCGGCCGTGCCGGTGTCGCCACCGGACAGCGCCTCCTTGGCCGCGGCCTCGTAAAGGGCGTGGCGGTCAGGCGCGGGCTCAGCGACCTTGAGAGGCTCGGGGGCGGGCTCGCCCTTGAACTTCTGCCAGTCACCGGTGAGCTTGAGGAGCTTGAGCACCGGCTCGGTCGGCTGCGCGCCGACACCCAGCCAGTAGGCCGCACGCTCAGCGTTGATCACGATGCGCGAAGGGTTTTCCTTCGGGTGGTAAAGGCCGATCTCCTCGATCGCCCGGCCGTCACGCTTGGTGCGGCTGTCGGCGACGACGATGCGGTATTGAGCGTTGCGGATCATGCCGAGCCGCTTGAGCTTGATCTTGACTGCCACGGGTGTGGTCTCTCCTGCATTCGCATGTGGGTGAACGGCGCCTCGCCGAGTGGGGCACGACGGGACGACGCTCCAGGGACAGGCGTGTCCGGCGGGAGGTGAGAGGGCACCCGCCTGGTCACGGTGTTCCAACATGTCATTCTGCCAGATCGACGACACTGCCCACGACCGTAGGCGGCACGTCGCCGCAAAGGGTCGGCAAGCTCCCGCCATCCCTTCCGTTACGACCACATCGGCCCGGATACGCCCCGCACCCACACCCTTGTTTCAAGCGTTCTGTCCTTACCCCCACCGCATCCGGCCTGACCCAACGTCTGCCCTGGTCGGGGTGCCCGACCGACCGCAAGCGTGATGACTCAGCCGGAAGAAAGCGCGACCGCCAGGCCGACTGACTGGAGGCGCGGTAACGCGACCGCCCAAGGTGCGGCGACCCGCGGCGATCGAGGCGCAGCGATCCGACCGAGCGGCAGCGCGCACCCGGGCCGGCCGGAGGTGCGATGGCCGAGCAGGCCGGGTGGAGTGGTGGTCCGCCGGGCCCCGTAAGGGGCGCCGGCGGAGAACGTTATTTCTGGCCGGGGAGGCGGAGTTTGGAGGGGTCGAAGCCGGGCGGAAGTTCCATCCCCGGAGGCAGTTTGCCGCCGAGATTGCCCAGTGCTCCCCCGCCCTGCTTGGGTTCGGCGGGCGTGTCGGCGGAGGGTTTACCCAGGGCGGCCTTGCGCGGGTCGCCGCTGACGCGCCGTCCCTTCTTGCCCTTCTTCTGGGACTTGCCGCCCTTGCCGCGGCCGCCGCCCCCGCCCGGCATGCCGGGGATGCCCATGCCGCCGGCCATCCGCTTCATCATCTTCTGGGCCTCGAAGAAGCGGGTGACGAGGTTGTTGACGGCGCTGACGGTGACGCCGGAACCGGAGGCGATGCGGGCGCGGCGGGAGCCGTTGATGATCTTGGGGTCCTGGCGCTCGGCCGGGGTCATCGAGCGGATGATGGCCGCGATGCGGTCGAGGTCGCGGTCGTCGATGGAGTTGATCTGGTCGCGCATCTGCCCCATGCCGGGCATCATGCCGAGCAGGTTCTTGATCGGCCCCATCTTCTGGACCATCTGCATCTGCTCGAGGAAGTCTTCGAGCGTGAAGTTCTCGCCCGATGTGAGCTTGCCCGCCATCTTGGCGGCCTGCTCCTCGTCGAACGTCTTCTGGGCCTGCTCGATCAGGGTGAGGATGTCACCCATGTCGAGGATGCGGGAGGCCATCCGGTCGGGGTGGAAGGCGTCGAAGTCTTCCAGTTTCTCGCCCGTGGAGGCGAACATGATGGGCCGGCCGGTGATGTGCCTGACCGAGAGCGCCGCGCCGCCCCGGGCGTCGCCGTCGAGCTTGGTCAGCACGACGCCGTCGAAGCCGACGCCCTCCATGAAGGCCTGCGCCGTCGTGACGGCGTCCTGGCCGATCATGGCGTCGACGACGAACAGGACCTCGTCGGGCTGGACCGCGTCGCGGATGTCGGCGGCCTGGCGCATCATCTCCTGGTCGATGCCGAGCCGGCCCGCGGTGTCGATGATGACGATGTCGTGCTGCAGGCGCCTGGCCTCGTCGATGGAGCTGCGGGCGACGCCGATCGGGTCGCCGACGCCGTTGCCCGGCTCGGGCGCGTAGACGGCGACCTCGGCGCGCTCGCCCACGACCTGGAGCTGCTGGACGGCGTTGGGCCGCTGGAGGTCGGCGGCGACCAGCATGGGCGCGTGCCCCTGCTCGCGCAGCCATCGGGCCAGCTTGCCCGCCAGTGTCGTCTTGCCCGCGCCCTGGAGGCCGGCGAGCATGATGGTGGTGGGCGGCGTCTTGGCGAAACGGAGCCTGCGGGTCTCACCGCCGAGGATCCCGATCAGCTCGTCATTGACGATCTTGACGACCTGCTGCGCCGGGTTCAGCGCCTGGGAGACCTCTGCGCCGCGGGCGCGCTCCTTGACCTGGGCGACGAACGCCTTGACCACAGGAAGGGCGACGTCGGCCTCGAGCAGCGCGATGCGAATCTCACGGGTGGTGGCGTCGATGTCGGCATCGGACAGCCGCCCCTTGGATCGGAGGGAGGAGAAGACCGATGTCAACCGGTCGGATAGCGTCTCGAACACGTGGTTGGCCAGTCCTCGAAGCGAAGGTACGTCTAAGCGTCCAGCCTAGCCGCTCTGCTAGCCGCTCCAGCCGGGCACGGCCATCCGAACCGTGAGGGCGTGTTCGACGAGGTTGATCAGCGCGGCCTTGACGGAGTCCTTCGACCTGGCGTCGAGGCGCACCATCGGGATGTGCGGGGCCAGGGTGAGGGCGTCACGAACCTCGGCGTCGCTGTGGGCGTACTGTCCGTCCCAGCCGTTGACTCCCACGATGAAGGGCAGTTGCGCCTCCTCGAAGTAGTCGATGGCGGGAAAACTGTCGGCCAGGCGGCGGGTGTCGACCAGCACCACCGCGCCGATCGCCCCACGCACGAGGTCGTCCCACATGAACCAGAACCGGTGCTGCCCGGGTGTCCCGAACAGGTAGAGGATCAGGTCACGGTCGAGGGAGACCCGGCCGAAGTCCATCGCCACGGTCGTGGTCGACTTCAGCGGCGTCATGCCCAGATCGTCGATGCCCTTGGAGGCGTCCGTCATGACGGCCTCCGTGGTCAACGGCATGATCTCCGACACCGCGCCGACGAACGTCGTCTTGCCCACCCCGAAGCCCCCGGCGACGACGATCTTCGTCGAGGTCAAACCGGGGCTAGAGCCTGCGAAGTCCACTGAGCACCCTTTCCAGCAGGTTGACGTCCGGCCTACCCTCATCCAGCTGCGGCTGATGCACCCGTACCAGGCCCTCGGCCGCCATGTCGGCGATCAGCACACGCACCACGCCGAGCGGGATCCGCAGCAGGGCCGACACCTCGGCCACGGATCTGACCTGGAGGCACAGCTGGCTGATCGCTTTGTACTCGGGCGTGATGTGCGAGAACTCCCGGTGCTCGGCCGTGGCCGAGGACACGAGGGCCTCCATCGCCAGTTTGACCCTGGGCGCGGTACGCCCGCCGGTGACGGCGTAGGGCCGCACCGGCGAGGCGGGATCGGAGCTCGGGGGATGCGCGGGAGGCGGGGGCTCCCAGCTGCCGCTGTTGTGAGAGTTCCAGCCGCCGCTGTTGGAGTTCCAGCTGCCGCTGTTCCATCGGGGATCTGTCACCTACATCACCTGGTCTGGCTGGCGCGCAGCTCCGCACGCACAGCCGGAGTCAGCACCTGACCGGCGCGATCCACCATCAGCGTCATCTGGTACGCCACCAACCCCATGTCACAATCCGGAGCCGCCAGCACCGCCAGGCACGAACCATCACTGATCGACATGATCAGCATCAACCCACGCTGCATCTCCACGATCGTCTGATTGACCGCACCCCCCTCGAACACCCGCGCCGCACCCTGCGTCAAACTCACCAGACCCGACGCGATCGCCGCCAGCTGATCCGCCCGATCAGCCGGAAACCCCGACGACGCCGCCAGCGGCAACCCGTCAGACGAGACGACCACCGCGTGCGCGACCCCGGGGACGGAGCTGACGAAGTCGGTGATTAACCAATCCACCCCGCGTGCCGACTGGCTCAGGTCACTCATGACCGCTCATCCCTGCTTTCACCACTCCTGGGGCCGGAGGGATACGTCCTGCCCTCGCTGATGTCATCACGTGCCGCCCGGAACCCCTGCTGGAAGCTGGAGAGCCGGCTGCGCACCCGGTCCGGCGAGACCGCCGGCATCGGTGCGACGCCCTTCGGGGCGGAGACGGTGTCGGCGGAGCCGGGCACCAGGTTGGCCTTGGGCACCCGCTTGGGCAACCCCGCGGCCGTCGCGCCGTCACGTACGGGCTCGACGACGGCCTCGGCGGCGCTCCAGCCGGCGTCGGCCTTCGCGGAGCCCCAGGTGGCGCCGCTGTCCGGACCGTGTTCGAACCAGGCCGACTCCACAGAGGCGAAGATCGGCAGGTATTCGTCCCCGGCCGAGGCGGGCTTGACGACGGGGATGGGGCCCGTCGCGGCGGACTCGGTCTCGGGGAAGTCGTACCTTCCCGCGTCCGGGTCGGGCCTGCCGGCGTTCGCCCGGTCGGCGGTGGGCCGCTGGGGCAGCGGGTTGCTGCTGCTCATCCAGTTGCCGGGCGGGCTCGCGGGGTTGCGTGAGGGCACCCAGACGTCGGCGGTGTCGTAGCCGCCGCCGTTGTTGCGCGGGTCGGACGGCCATCCGGAGTCCATGTTCCCCCGGGGGGAGAACGATGAGGGTTGTGAGGAGAACGAGGGCTGCGACGGGAACGACGGCTCCGAGGGGAACGACGGGTGCCCGGGACCCGGCTGGTAACCTCCGCCCGATCCCCACTGGGGGACGGGCGGCTGCGCCGCCGGCTGGCGGGCGCCGAAGCCCTCGTCGAACGACCTTTCCTGCTGTCCCATGCCGTTGCTCGCGGAGGCCGGGCCGTAGGAGGGGGCCTGGTTGCCCAAGAGCGACTCCGGCATGAGGACCATGGCGGTCAGGCCGCCCGAGCCGTGGGGACGCAGTTGCACCCGGATGCCGTGGCGGTGCGCCAGGCGGGCGACCACGAACAGGCCCATGCGCCGCGACACCGACACGTCCACGGTGGGGGCGTCCATGAGGCGTTCGTTGGCCTGGGTGAGCTCGTCGGCGGTCATGCCGATGCCGGAGTCGGTGATGGACAACATCACGCCGCCGCCGTCGATCCTGCTGCCCGACACCGTCACCCGCGTCTCACGCGGCGAGAACGACAACGCGTTCTCCACCAGCTCCGCGATCAGGTGAATGACGTCGTTGACCGCCTGACCCGCCACCGACACGCCGTCGGGGACCTGCAGCACGACCCGTTCGTAGTTCTCGACCTCGGACAGGGAGGCCCGGGCGACGTCGACCAGCTTGACGGGTTTGCTCCAGCGGCGCGGCGGGTCCTGACCCGCCAGCACCAGCAGGTTCTCGCTGTTACGCCGCATACGCGTGGCCAGATGGTCCAGCTTGAACAGGTTCCCGAGCCGCTGCTCGTCCTGCTCACCCTGCTCCAGACCGTCGATCAACGTGATCTGCCGCTCCACCAGCGTCTGACTACGCCGCGACAGGTTCACGAACATCGCATTCACGTTGCTGCGCAGCCGCGCCTCCTCACCCGCCAGCCGCACCGCCTCGCGGTGCACCTCGTCGAACGCCCGCGCGACCTCACCGATCTCGTCGTTCGAGGCGACGCCGATCGGGGGGACGGCTCCGATCGAGCCTTCGCCGCTCTCCCGGAGTTTCTGGACGGTCTCCGGCAGGCGGCGGCCGGCGATGAACAGCGCTTCCCTGCGCAGCCTGCGCAGAGGGCCGCTCAGCGAGCGGGCCATGAAGACGGTGACCAGCAGGACGAGGAGGAGCAGGGCGGCGATGGCGCTACCGACGATCACGGCGTTCTGCTGCTCCGCGCCCTCCAGGGTGCGGCTGCGCAGCACGATGGAGTCGGCGGTCTGCTGCTCGACGGAGCGCATCCCGTCGATGGTCTCGCTGATGGCGTCGAACCAGGCCTCGCCGTCGCGGGCCAGGCCGAGCCTGCGGTCGCGCAGGGGCAGGCCGTCGTCCTGGAGGAGCAGGGCCCGGGCCAGCAGGACCTCGGCGCGGTCGACGGCCCGGCCGCTGACGGTGTCGTCGTAGGCCTGGCGGAGCTCGAGGGAGACCTGCGACTTGAAGGTGGCGAGCTCGCTGTTCCGCTGAGCACGGGCGGCGATGAAGGCGTCGAGCTCGGTCTTGCCGAACTCGCCGCGGGCCAGGGCGGCGACGAGCAGCGCACGCTGGGTGGAGACGTACTGCTTGGCTCGGGCGAGGGCGGCGAAGCCGGACACGCTCGCCGACAGTTCCTTGTCGACCGCGCCCTGGTCGATCTTGTCGTTGAGCGAGAGGAAGTCGGAGATGGTGCGGTCGTAGAGCTCGATGACGGAGTTCACGTCGAGCTGAGAGGCGATCGCGGTTTCACGCGAGGTGGCGAGCTCGTTGAAGCGGTTGGTGATACGCAGGGCATCGGGAGCCGCGGAGTTGTCCGTGTTCACGAGGGCCTCGACGCCCGGCTTGACCTCAGTGACGAGTTTGTCGACGTTCTCGTACTGGGCCGCGACGTCCTCGGGCACCTTCTCCGTGCCTCGGCGGCCGCCGGCGACGTAGCGGGCGGTGAGGTCACGTTCCCGCTCGACCTCGTGGGCGAGGGCGGTCAGCCGGCTGGCCAGTACGGCCACCTCGTTGACCTGGGCGTACTCACCGGCGGTGGCGATCGAGGTGGTGACGCGCAGGCCACCGAACACGAGCGCGGCGAGGGTGGGGATGACGACCAGGACCAGCAGTTTGGAGCGCACTCGCCAGTTGCGCAGGGAGAAGCGGGAACCCGCCTGGCGGTTGACGACCGCGTCCACGCCGTCCGGCTCGGACATTTCTGGCCCAGGGGGACCTTGTCGGGGGGCTTCTTCTGTTAAGCCCTGTTCGCCGCCCGTAGGGGGGACCACAGTCTTCACTTGCCTCCGCAACCTCTCCTCGGATGGCCTGGTGCACGTAGTTCACGTCATTTACGCATGTTTGCAGTGTGACGCTGACGCACCCTTGGGGCGAGAGCTAATTGGAGCACATCTACCTGAGATCGGCCAATACCGCAAAGATCACAAGCGACACACGGCTCAGTATTTTACGCAATTCACCACACCGGCCCCGCTGGTCCCACGTCAAGGACCCCAGATTTCCGGTAAACGGACAAACCGCCACAAATGCCCATATATATGGATATATCTTGTTAATTTCAGGTGTTCCAGGTGACCTGGTAACCGCAGCCTGCGCTAAGGTGCCACCGTCGTTGAACACCCCCGTTCGCACTCACCCCCCGGTTCAAAGGAGACCCGCAATGCGGTTCGGTGCATTAGGGCGTACTGCCCTGGTTGGGCTTGTGGCCACTCTCGTCATCACTGGGTGCTCCGGTTCTGACGACGCGGCCGAGGGCTCAGGCGCCGACGCCGGTATGAAGACCGACCTGCTGATCGGCCAATATCCCGGCGCGGACTCGGCGCCGCTGTTCATCGCCATGGAACGAGGCTTCTTCAAGGAAGAGGGCCTCACCGTCAAGCAGGAGCCCATCCAGGCTCCGCAGCAGGTCTTGGGCAAGCTTTCGAACGGCGCCATGGACGTCGTTCTCGGTAGCTACGCCACCATCCTGACGATCCAGGAACAGGGCACCGAGAAGTTCAAGTACATCGCCGACTCCTACCAAGGAGCGCAGGGCGCCTTCGGCATCATGGTGAAGAAGGACTCCCCCATCAAGAAGGTCGCCGATCTCAAAGGCAAGAAGGTCGGTGTGAACGCCCTCGCGGGTCTGGGCACCCTCACCATGAACCCGCACTTCAAGGTCGCCGGCCTCGACCCCGAGAAGGACATCAACTACGTCGAGGTCCCCACGACCAACTGGCTCTCCTCGCTCGACAAGGGCGACGTGGACGCCGTCTGGATGACCGACCCGTACGTCAGCGAGGCGAAGAAGGAGCTCGGCGCCACCATGCTGGTGGACACGATGTCGGGCCCGACCGAGAGCCTGCCGATCACCGGATGGGCCGCCACGGAGAAGTGGGTGGCCGACAACCCGAAGACGCTGGCGGCGTTCCAGCGGGCCATGGCCAAGGCGCAGCAGATCGCGGCCACCGACCGTAGTGCGGTGACGAAGGTCCTGCCGACCTTCACCAAGATCCCGGCAGAGACCGCCGCCACGATCAACCTGGGCGCCTACCCGACCTCGCTGAGCGCCGAGCGCATCCAGCGGGTGGCGGACCTGATGCTCGACTCGGGCATGTTGAAGAAGGAGATGGACGTCAAGTCCATGATCTACACGGCTCCCGACCAGGGATGACGGCTACCGTCACACCGGCGCGGCGCGAGCGGGCCCCGCTCGCCCGCGCCCGGCTGGTCAAATTCGCCCGCCACACCGCAGGTGTGGTGGGCTTTCTGCTGCTGTGGCAGGTCCTCGGCATGTCGGGCGCGGTCAAATGGCTGCCGCCGGCCGTGGACACACTGGCCAGGACCGTCGCTCTCGCCGTCGACCCGGAGTTCCTCGACCACGTGCTGGGCACGCTCACCGCCGCGGTCATCGGGCTGCCGCTCGCCGTCCTGGTGGCGGTCCCGATCGGCCTGGTGCTGGGCACGGTGCGGGTGATCGAGGAGATGACCCGGGTGTTCGTCGAGTTCCTGCGGCCCATCCCCTCGGTGGCGCTGATCCCGCTGGCGCTGTTCTTCTTCCCTTCGGAGCTCAACGCCAAGGTCGCGCTCATCGTCTTCGCCGCGTCCTGGCCCATCCTGATCAACACCATGTACGCCATGCGCGACGTCGACCCGGTGAGTAAGGAGACGCTGCGCACCTTCGGGTTCGGCGCAGGAGCCGTGTTGTGGCGGGTGTCCCTGCCGAGCGCGGCCCCCTTCATCGCGACGGGGGTGCGGCTCGCCGCGTCCATCACGCTCATCCTGGCGATCAGCGTGGAGTACATCGTGGGCGGTTCGACGGGCATCGGCAGTTTCCTCATCCAGGCGAGCACGGGCATCGGCGCCGACGCCATGATCGACGTCCTGGCCGCCCTGCTGTGGGCGGGCTTCCTCGGGCTCGTCGTCAACATCGTGCTCGTACGGGCCGAGCGACGTCTGTTCAGGTGGCGAACGACATGATGCTCACCTTGCTCAAGCGGCTGTGGCTGGTCCCCGTCGTCCTCGGCGGCTGGGAGTTGCTGGCCCGCAGCCTCGACATCGCGTACCTGCCGGAGCCGTCACTGATCCTGATCCGCATGTACGACATGTGGCTGTCCGGGCCTTACATCCTCACCGAGGAGGCCATCGAGAACTTCGTGCCCAGCCTGGTCAGGGTGACGGGGGCGTGGGCCGTCGCGGTGGTCGTGGGCGTGACGCTCGGCGTCGCGCTGGGCAGGACCGCCTGGCTGGCCGACTTCGTGCAGCCGCTGGTCGAGTTCGCCCGCGCGGTGCCGCCGCCGGTCATGCTCCCGCTCTTCCTCGTGCTGTTCACAATGGGCACCCAGGTGCAGGTGGCGACCATCGTCTTCGGCATCATCTGGCCGATCCTGCTCAACTCGATCGACGGCGCCCGCAGCGTCGACCGGTTGAAGGTCGAGACCGCCACCGTGTTCGGCGTGCCGGCTTCCCTGCGGATCTTCCGCATCATCCTTCCCTCCGCGGCTCCGAAGATCTTCGCGGGGCTGCGCCTGAGCGTCTCGCTGGCCCTGATCCTCATGGTCATCAGCGAGCTGAAGGGCAGCACGGAGGGGATCGGCTACCTGCTCAACCTGGCCAACAACACCGCCGACATGCCGGCCATCTGGGCGGGCGTCCTGGTGCTCGGCGTGCTGGGCTTCGTACTCAACTCCCTGTTCCTCATGGTGGAGCGGCGCGTGCTGGCCTGGCACCGCGACGCCCACCGCGTCGCTTGATCGCTCATTCGCCTTAGGAGAGAAACTCCCCCGTGACCGAGCTGTTGCTGAAGAACGTGAAGGTCGTCACCCACGAGCACGACGAGCCCGTGGCCGCGGACATCGCCGTCGCCGACGGCCGCATCGTGGACGTGGCGCCGGGGCTGACCGGCGCCGGCGAGGTGATCGACGGCGGCGGCAAGCTGGCCTTCCCCGGCGTCGTGGACGCTCACCAGCACTGGGGCATCTACAACCCGCTGGCCGAGGACACCGGGTCGGAGAGCCGGGCGAGCGCGCAGGGCGGTGTGACCACCGCGCTGACGTACATGCGGACCGGCCAGTACTACCTGAACAAGGGCGGACCCTACGCCGAGTTCTTCCCCGAGGTGCTCAGGCAGTCCGAGGGCCGGGCCTACGTCGACTACGGCTTCCACCTGGCGCCCATGTCGCGTGGGCACATCGACGAGCTGCCCGACCTGGTCGAGCGGTTCGGGGTGCCGTCGTTCAAGATCTTCATGTTCTACGGCGGGCACGGGCTGCACGGGCGCTCCGACGACCAGCGGGCCTTCCTCATGCTGCCGGAGGGTGAGCGTTACGACTACGCGCACTTCGAGTTCGTCATGCGCGGCGTGCAGGCGGCCAGGGAGCGCCTGCCGGAGCTGGCCGGCGAGATCTCGTTGTCGCTGCACTGCGAGACGGCCGAGATCATGACGGCGTACACGAAGCTCGTCGAGCAGGCGGGGGACCTCCGCGGGCTGGCCGCCTACAGCGCCTCGCGCCCTCAGCACTCCGAGGGGCTGGCCGTCTTCATCGCCTCCTACCTCGCCCACGAGACGGGGCTGGCCAACGTCAACCTGCTGCACCTGTCGTCCCGCAAGGCGCTGGACGCGGCCGTCCGCATGGCGGCGACGTTCCCGCACATCGACTTCCGCCGCGAGGTCACGATCGGTCACCTGCTGGCCGACGTCGACACGGCCAGTGGCCTCGGCGCCAAGGTCAACCCGCCGATCAGGCCGCGCGAGGACGTCGAGGCGCTGTGGGAGTACGTGCTCGACGGAACCGTGGACTGGGTCGTCAGCGACCACGCCTGCTGCCGCGACGAGCTCAAGTTCGGCGACCCGCGCGACGACGTGTTCGTGGCCAAGGCCGGGTTCGGCGGGGCGGAATATCTGCTGCCCGGCCTCATCACCGAGGGCCGCCGCAGGGGCCTGCCCTACGGCCGGATCGCCGCGCTGACCTCCTGGAACCCCGCCAAGAGGTACGGTCTGCGCACCAAGGGCACGATCGCCCCCGGTTTCGACGCCGACATCTGCCTGGTCGACCCCGCGAGCACGTGGACCGTGCGCGCCCAGGACTCGGAGTCGACGCAGGAGTACACGCCGTTCGAGGGCTTCGAGCTGACGGCCAAGGTGACCGACACGTTCGTGCGCGGCAACCACGTGCTCGACGCCGGCAAGGTCGTGGGCAGACCAGTGGGGCGCTACGTGTCCCGGCCCGCCTGAGGCCGCCGCTTCACGCGCGCGTGCCGGTGGCGTAGCGCACCGTGCGGGCCAGCAGGAAACCCTCCTGCGGCAACGACGCCTCCAGCGCGGCCCTGGCTTCGGGGCGCAGGGCCTCGGGGATGCTCTCCAGCGAGGCCCTGCGGGCAGCCGACCAGAGCCAGTCCCACACCTGCCCGGCCCCGACGGCCACCTCGAACACCACGTCCGCGCACTCGACGTCGCCCAGCCCGCCCTGCTCGAACAGCGCGATCAGCTCGCCCTGCCCGCCCAGGGTGTGGTGGAACGGCGCGCTGCCCGCCCCCGAGGTGTAGGGGGCCAGCGCCTTCTCCACCAGCGCGAACAGCTCGGCCTCGGCGGGGCTCGACCGGACCAGCAGGCTGGCCGCCAGCCGCCCGCCCGGCCGCAGCAGCCCGGCCATGGACCGCACGGCGGCGGGCGGGTCGGGCAGGAAGTAGAGCATCATCCCGGCCAGCACGATGTCGAAGCGCTCGCCCGGCAGCAGTTCCTCGGCGTGCTCCGCGTCGCCGAGCACGACGGCCGTCTGGGTGAGGCCGTGGCGCTCCACCTCGGCGGTCGCGGCGGCCACCATCCCGGGCGCGAGGTCGAGCCCGACGACCCGGCCGCTGGGGCCGACGGCCTGGGCGGCGGGCACGAGCGAGGCGCCGGTGCCACAGCCGGCGTCCAGCACGCGGTCGCCGGGGCCGGGGGCGGCGCGGCGTACGAGCTCGGCGGCGACGGGCGCGAAGAACGGCACGCCGACACGTTCGTAGCTGCCGGACGCGCGGTCGAAAACGCCGGCCATGTAGTCCTTGGCATTCATCAGCTTCCTCGCAATCAGCAGGCACGCGGCCCGGGGGGCGCCGTGCGGTGGGTCCGATGATCAGATGTGCCGGAACCGAGCTTGCCATGCCGGTGCGTGATCGACAAAGGGTGGGCCGGGGTGGATCGGGTTACCGTAGGCTCGACGTCCTGACGACCCTCTGGGCACCCCCTTTTGTCCCCCAGAAAGGCAGAAGCGATGAAGCTGGCCAGGATACTAGCCGCAGGCATGGCGATCGCCCTCTCGCTGAGCGCGTGCGGAGGGGGAGGCGACAGCGACGGCGGCGCCGCTGCCCCTGGATCGACCACGGGCGGGCTGGAGAAGACGCAGCTGCTGGTCGGCGTGGTGCCGGTGCCGTCGTCGGCGCCGCTGTTCATCGCGGAGAAACGCGGTTTCTTCAAGGAGGAGGGGCTGACCGTCAAGACGGAGATCATCCAGGCTCCGCAGGCGGTCATGCCGAAGATCCTCAACGGCAGCATGGACGCGTTCCTGACGAGCTATGTGTCGCTGATGGCGATCAACGACTCGGGCGCGGCCACGCTCAAGCTCTTCCAGCACAGCCAGGAGGCCGCGCCCGGCGTCGCCGGCGTCGTCGTGGCCAAGGGCTCGCCGGTCAAGTCGGCCGCCGACCTCAAGGGGAAGACGATCGCCGTCAACGTGCTGAAGGCGCTCGGGCAGACGCTGACCAACGCCCACCTCCAGGAGGCCGGGCTCAAGCCGGACGACGCCAAATACGTCCCCGTGCAGTTCGCCGACCAGATCAGCGCGCTGTCCTCGGGCAAGGTCGACGCCGCCTGGCTCGTCGAGCCGTTCCTGACCGCGGCGAAGAAGGACGGCGCCACCCAGATCATCGACACCACCGACGGCGTCACCGCGGGCGTGCCGATCGACGGATGGGGCGTCACCGAGGACTGGCTGGCCAAGAACCCCAAGACGGCCGCCGCCTTCCACCGTGCCCTGGCCAAGGCCCAGCAGATCGCGGGCGAGGACCGCAAGGCCATCGACGAGATCGTGCCGACGTACACCCAGATCCCCGCCGACGCGGCGGCGGCGATGACGCTCGGCACGTTCTCGATGAAGGCCGACACCGCCGCTGTGCAGAAGCTCGCCGACCTGCTGCACGGCTACGGCTACCTCAAGTCCACGGTGGACGCGGCCCAGTTGTTCGCGTCGCTGGACGGATGATCGACCGGCGGATCGCACGCGCGGCGCTCGGGGCGGCCGGCGTGGCGGGGTTCCTCGCCGTCGCCGAGGTGGCCGGGCGTCTCGGGCTCGTCCCCGACGTGCTGCCGTACGCGTCGCGGGTGCTGGTCACGGCGGCGGAGCTGCCGCTGGAGGCACAGTTCAGGGCCGACGTGCTGGCCACGCTGGAGGCGTGCGTGAGCGGGCTGGCGATCGCGATCGCGGTCGCCGTGCCCGCCGGGCTGCTGCTCGGGACGGTGCCGTTCGTGGAGCGGTCGGTGCGGCCCCTGGTGGAGTTCCTGCGGCCGATCCCGTCGGTGGCACTCATCCCGCTGGCCATGTTCCTGTTCCCGGTGAGCCACGACGCCAAGGTCGCGCTGATCGTCTACACCTGCTCGTGGCCGCTGCTGATCAACACCCTGTACGGCCTGAGCGACGTCGACCCGCTGGCCAAGGACACCCTGCGGAGCTTCGGCTTCGGGCCGCTGGCCGTCGCGCTGCGGGTGAGCCTGCCGAGCGCGGCGCCGTTCATCGCGACCGGCGTGCGCATCGCCGTGTCCGTCACCCTGATCGTGGCGGTGAGCGTGGAACTGCTGGCTCCGGGCGGGGGCGGGATCGGGGCGTTCCAGTCGCTGGCGGGCAGCGCCAACCGTACCGACCGCATGCTGGCGGCCCCGCTGTGGGCCGGTGTCATCGGGCTGGCCGCCAACCTGCTGTTCGCGACGGCCGAGCGCCGCCTGTTCCGCTGGCACGGGGCGCGTACGGGAGAGCCGGCATGACCGCCGCCCGGCGGCTGGTGTGGTACTGGCTGCTGCCCGTGGCCCTGATCGCCTGGGAGCTGGCCACGCGCTCGGCGCAGGCGGCGTACTTCCCGCCGCCGTCGCGGATCGTCACCCGGCTGCACGAGATGTGGTTCTCCGGTCCGGCATCGCGGGTGTTCCTCACCGAGGAGGCCGTCGCCGACCTGCTGCCGAGCCTGGCCAGGTTGTTCGCCGGGTGGGCGATGGCGTGCGCGGCGGGCGTGCTGGCCGGCGTGGCGCTCGGCCGCTCGCGCCGGTTGTCGGCACTGGTCGAGCCGCTGGTGCACTTCGGCCGCTCGGTGCCGCCGTCCACGCTGGTGCCGGTGTTCCTGGTGCTGTTCAAGATCGGCACCCCGATGGAGCTGGCCTCCATCGTGTACGGCGTCATCTGGCCGGTGCTGATCAACTCCATGGACGGCGCCCGCCACGTCGACCGCCAGTACATCGAGACCGGCGTCGTCTACCGGCTGGGCCCCTGGCAGCGGCTCACCCGCGTCATCCTGCCCGCCGCCTCCCCGAAGATCTTCGCCGGGCTGCGGCTGAGCGTGTCGCTGGCGCTCATCATGATGGTGATCTCGGAGCTGGTCGGCAGCAGCGAGGGCATCGGGCACCGCATGCTGGAGGCGCAGAGCCAGTTCGACATCCCGGCCATGTGGGCGGGGATCGTGCTGCTCGGCCTGCTCGGCATCGCGCTCAACGCCGCGTTCCTCGGCGTCGAACGGCTGGTGCTCTCCTGGCACCGGGGCGCCAGGACCGGCGTCTAGGCCTCGCCGCCGAGCAGCCGTTCGATCGTCTCCTTCTGGCGGTCCGTGAACCAGGCCCGTTCGCGCGGGCCGGACGCCAGGCCGCCGGGGCGCTCGACGTCGTGGCGGGCGTACTCCTCGGCCCACAGGCCGGTCTTCACGCGGCTGAGCAGGTTGCCCATCCCAGGCCGCCGCCGGCGCCGGCGCAGCGCCGCGAGGTCCAGTTCGGCGGCGGCCACCAGCGACTCGCCCGCCCCCGCCCGTGCCAGCACCCGGCCCTCGTGGTCGAGCACCTCGGAGCCGCCGTTGGTGGAGTCGCCGGGGATCGCGATGCCGGACAGGCCGCCACTGTTGGCCGAGACCACGCAGGCGTGGTTCTCCACCGCTCTGGCACGGCGGGCGATCGCCTTGGGCGTCAGCTCGGGCGAGGACGCCTCGGACGTGGGATGGCAGAAGACCTCAGCTCCGCGCAGGGCCAGCGCGCGGGCCAGCTCGGGCATGAGGACCTCCTCGGAGGCGAGCACCGCCAGGTTGCCGATCTCGGTGCGGGCCACCGGCAGCACCCCGTCGATGCCGTAGACGTCGAGGTAGCGCTCCCACACGTCGTACGGGGTGGGCGTGAACATCGAGTGCAGCCGCCGGTAGCGCAGCACCGCCTCACCCTGAGGGGAAAGGATCACCGACGACTGGAAGTACAGCTCGGGGAAGTGCTCGTCCCGCTCGTACGCGTTGACGCACAGGAACAGCCCGTGCCGCGCGGCGATCTCCCCCAGCGCGCGGTATTCCGGGCCGTCAGGGTCCAGCGCGGCCCGCTCACGCCACTCGGCGAGGCTCTCCCGCATGGGGAACCCGGTCAGCACATATTCCGGCAGCACCACCAGGCGCAGTCCGGGCCCGAGCCAGGCCGCCGAGCCGCGGACCCGTTCGGCGATCCGCTCGACGGCGGCGGCGATCTCGGCCCGCGGATCGGCGGCCGCGTTGACCGCGCGGGTCTCCACCTGCAGGGCGAGCGCGGTGAAAGCGGTCATTCAGCCGGTCCGCCGCTCGTTGATGAGCGTACGCCGCACGCACACGCCGTCGCGGATCCACTGCCACACCCTGCTGCGGGTGTCGCCCTTCTCGCTCAGCACGATCAGCTCGAACAGCCGCAGGTCCTCCCCTTCGGCCTTGTACTGCCAGCGCAGGTAGATGGTGGACTCGTCCAGTTCCCAGAACTCGCCCTTGAGCCGGTCGGTGTCGAACCCGCAGCGCCCGCCGCCGAGGTGGCGGCCGGGGAACTCGTGCACCTCGACCCGGCCGTCGTCCCAGGTGTAACGGTTGGTCTGGTGGTAGCCGTCGTCGCCGACGATGGCGCAGGTCATCTCGACCCGGTGCCGGTCGAGCACGGCGCCCTCGGGGTCGACGTGCACGTACTCGCCTTCCCACGTGCCCTCGTGCCGTGCCAGCAGCGGCATGTCCTCGCGAAGTCCCACGTCCTACTCCTTGTCCAGCGGGTGCCACCACGGGTCGGCGGCCGGGGAACGGTTCACCAGGAACGCCCTGCGGCGCAGGAACCGGCGGATCGAGGCGGTCCCCATACGCGAGCCGCCCAGGCCGGACAGCCCGAAGGAGTCCTTCTCGCCTTCGTGCACGAGCGCGGTCAGGGAGGCGTCGTTGACGCTGACCGCTCCCACGCGCAGCCGCGCGGCCACCTCCATGGCGTCCTGCTCCGAGGCGGCGAAGACGGCGGCCGACAGGCCGTAGACGGAGTCGTTGGCCAGGCTCACCGCCTCCTCGGCGCCGGCCACGGCCATGACCGGCAGCACAGGGCCGAACGTCTCCTCCGTCATGACCCGCATCGCGTGCGTGACCCGGGACAACACCGTGGGCCGGCACCAGCGGCCGCCGCCGTGGCGCTCGATCTCACCCCCCGTGTGCACGATCGCGCCCTTGGCCGTCGCGTCCGCCAGCTGGTCCGCGATCGACCGCCAGTGCCCCGGCCGGACGATGGGACCGATCGGACCGCCCTCGCACGTCAGCCCCACCCTGGCGGCCTTGCTCGCGAGCAGGTCGAGGAAGGCGTCGTGCACGCCGCGCTCGACGTACACCCGCTCGATCGACTGGCAGGACTGCCCGGCGTTGGCGGTGCCGCCCCACAGGATCGCCGACGTGGCCCGGTCGAGGTCGGCGCCGGCCAGCACGATCGCCGGGTCCTTGCCGCCCAGTTCCAGGAAGGCCGGCACGAAGGCGCGGGCCGCCGCCTCGGCCACCCGCCGTCCCGTCTCGACGCTGCCGGTGAACACCACGGCGTCCACCATGCCCACCAGCGCGTTCCCGGTCTCGCCGTCGCCCTCGACCACCCGCAGCGGCAGCTCAGGAGGCACCAGCCGCATCAGCGGCTCGATGAAGCGCGGGGCCACCTCGCTCGGTTTGACCAGCACGGAGCAGCCGGCCGCCAGTGCGGGCGCGGCGTCGATGAGGGCCATGAGCAGCGGGAAGTTCCACGGGCTGATCACCCCCACGAGGTCGTACGGCACCAGGTCGCCGTCCACCACGATCCCTGGCATCGACGCGGCGGACGGCACGCGCGGCGCCAGCAGCGCGGGCGCCTCGCGGGCCCAGCGCCCGACCAGGCCCGCGGCGAGCCGCCGTTCCAGCGCCGACTCCCCCACCCGGCCGGTGTCGGCCACCAGCGCGGCCAGCAGGTCGTCGTCGGCCGCCAGCGCGGCGGCGAACGCCGACAGGACCTCCTTGCGGTCCGCCCGCCGCCAGTCGTCGGCGCGCACGCGCAGCTCGGCCGCCAGGCCTGCCAGCTCGGCGGGCGTCGCGGGCACCAGCTCGCGTTCGGCCCAGCCCGTGAGCGGGTTGCGTACGGTGCTCATGATCGGCCGTTGGCGGCGCACCAGCCCGCCCAGGTGGTGGCGCCCTTGCCGAGTTGCTTGGCGTGGAAGGACGTCCAGGAGTTCTCGCTCGGTCCCGGCTCGGCGGGCGCGCTGGTGAACCTCGGATGATCCGCCTCGACCGCCGCGCGCAACCACGGCTCGACGTCCTCGTACGAGTCGAGCGTCCAGCCGCGGGCGTGGTAGGTCAGCCCGCCGCGCACCTCGGTCTCCGCCAGGCACATGAACGGCGCCCACGGACTCGTCCGCGCCCAGCTGACCTTGGTCTTCATCGCGCCGCGCGGGACGACGCCGGGGACGGCGCGGGCGGCGACCTCGCGCTCGTCCACCGAGAAGTCGAACATCTCCTGCGCCGTGTAGACGCCGCCCACCAGTCCGAACCGCTCGCCGAGCGCGGCGCCCAGGTCGGCGCGCACGGGGATGTCGCTGGTCCACACCGTCTCGTCGTGCAGCCGCACCAGCGGCGGCCCCTGGTAGGAGGGGGTGATCGGGAACGGGCCGAAGTTGACCGCGTCGTTGTTGATGGGCACCACCGGGTACGTCCTGCCGTCGACGGGGTTCTTCCACTCGCGTACGATCCGCGTCGGGTCGGCGGGGTCGGTGTAGAAGACGATCTCGCGGGAGAGCTGGTGGAGCTGGTTGGTCCCGGGCACCCGGTAGAGCCGCCGGATGTTGTATCCCTCGATGTTGAACAACTTCTGGCCGTGCCTCATGGCGGAGTCGAGGGCGTTGCCGGTGACGTTCGCGAAAACCGAACCCGAAATCCGGAAAACCATGTCCTTGCCGTCGGGGCGGCCGAAAGTCTGCAGCGAGAGCAGGGCGCTTTTCCCGGTGACCGTTGCGAACACCGGACCGGGGTGGGTCGGCTTCCTGACCTCGCCTTCTGCCGCCGCGCCGGTAATGGTGCCGCTCGCGAACAACAGGACGAGAGCAAAAGACGCCGTCAATCTGCGTGTGAACATGGACACTCCGCACCGTGAAAGCAGGGTGACGCCTATTCTGATCACGCGCATACCGGCATTGTCCAGCGGTGGCTCACCGCCTGATTCAGCGCTTCTCGAGACCATTGAGCACCTGCCGGTCACGGGCCCTCCCTCGGAGGCGTTCCCCACCGGTGGTGAGGCGGCGCGCCGCCCGCGCCGAGGTCGTCGCGCGCCGCGCGCACGCCCTGCTGGAAGCCTTCCAGACGCTCGCGGACCTGTTCCGGTGAGATCCGCGGAATGGGGGCCACGCCCTTCGGAGCGGAGGCGCTGTCGGCGGTGCCTGGCACCAGGTTGGCTCTCGGCACTCGTTTGGGCAGGCCGGAGGGGGTGGTGCCGTCGCCGACCGGGCTGGCGGCGGCCTGCGCGGCGCTCCAGCCGGCGTCCGCCTGGGGCGAGCTCCACACATCGCTACGGTCGCGGTCGAACCAGGCCGACTCCACGGCGGCGAAGATCGGCAGGTAGTCGTCGCCGCCCGGCCCGGCGGCCTTGCCCTGCCGGAGCGGGCCGGGTCCCGGTGACCCGGGAGGCGGGGCGGGGGCGTACAGGTCGTGCACGCCTGGCCAGAGCGGTGGCGGCACGAGGTCGTCCGGCCCCGAGGGGTCGGTGGCGAACGACGGCCAGTTCGCGACCTCGGGCGTGGAGAACGGCTCCGGCTCGCCGCCGGACCGGGCGAAGGGGCCCGGCTCGGCGCGCGCCCCGGGTGCCGCCGCAGGCGGGTGAGCGGCCCGGCCGCTGAGCGGCGGGCCTGTGGAGAAGGCGGGCGGCGGGGTGAAGAAGTTCGGCGA
>NZ_SMLD01000138.1:0-24908 GCF_004352805.1 Nonomuraea mesophila | reverse complement strand
GAGGGACGGTGAAGCCGCGGGCGTCTGATCCGAACCCCGTCGGCGAGACGGCGCGAGCTGGCGCACCGCAACCATGCGATAACTCTGAGCGAGATGCTGCAGCACCACCGGCCCCTGTGGCCCCCTCAGCCGATGGCGATGACGGTCCAGCCGGTGCCGACCTGGTAGCGGCTGCCCAAGCGGCCGTTGCCCTTGCCGGGATAGACCCAGAGGTTGCCCTTGGTGTCGATGCCGACCAGGTCGGCCTCCCCGTCGCCGCTCAGGTCCATGGCGGTGACCTTGTACTTGCTCCAGCCGGTGCCGGATTGGGTGCGCTCGGCGAGGGTGACAGCGGTCTGGCTCTTGTTCGCGTAGAACCAGAGCTCGCCTGATCTGTCGATGGCCATGACATCGGGCCGGTCGTCGTTGTTGAAGTCGGCGGGGAAGATGCGGTAATCGGTCCAGCCGCGCGAGCCGATCCGGACCCTGGGGCCCCCGTCGGGGTAGTACCACAGCTCGCCGGTGGCGTTCTTGATGCTGAACAGGTCGGGATGCGGGTTGCTGTTGGCGTTGCCGGCGGCGAGGACGTACTTCCTCCAGCCGGTGCCGATCTTCTCCCTGGCTGCGCTCAACAGGCGCGCGCCCTCATTGTGATACATCCACAGGATGCCGTCGGGGCGGAACATGACGAGGTCGGCCAGGCCGTCGGAGTCCCAGTCGGTGACGGCCCATTTCGCGGTACCCCATCCGCTGCCGATCTTCTTACGATGGGCGACGCTGACCGTGTTCGATCCGCCGTGGTTCGGGTACATCCACAGGGCACCGTCTCTGTCGGTGATGATGACATCGTTACGGCCGTCGCCGTCGAAGTCGTGGTCGTTCTTCGCGGGCGTACGCGAGACCCGGTTCCAGGCATGGAGAGTGGACAGGACGCCGTCGAAGTGGCCGCCGAGGCTCGTGGCGCCGGTCTTGTGCGCGCCAACGCGCAACGCGCCGGTGGCCTTCCACTTGGTGGTGTGGTGGATGCTGGCCACGTTCTCTCCGTTGACCCAGAGGATCACGACGCCGGTGGCGGCGTTGTAGGTCACGGTGGCCTGCGACCAGACGCCTGCCGGAGCGGTGCCCGCGGGTGCGCTGACCGTGTCCCAGACGGGACTGGCCACGTCCGATCGGCTCATGGCGAAGCGCCAGGCTCCGTTCTCGACCCAGAGTCTGAAGCCGGCGGTTCTGGATCCGTCCTGGGACAGTACGGTGCCACCGGCGGTGGTGGGTTTGGCCCGGGCGCTGAGACTGAAGTCGGCGTCGGTGACGACGGCGGGGCCACTCGCGGACAGCGACCCGGTGGTGCCGTCCAGTTCGACGGCCGGGCTGAAGGAGTCACCGGTCTTCCAGGTCACACCGCTGGTGGCGGTCAACGGGAGGCCGGTGCCGGTGAAGGCGCTGTCGGCACTGACGCTGACGGCGGTGCCGGAAGTAGCGTCGGAGGGGAGGTCGGCCAGGGCCCAGGTGTGATCCGCCGTGCCGGCGGTGATGGCGTCGACCCAGGTCGCGAGATCGTCGGTGCGGGCGGCGGTGAGGGCGCTGTCGCTCCCGTCGGCGCCGGGGCATCCGGCCTGGCCCGCCTGACTGAGCACTGCGGCGAGCTTGCCGCCGTCGAGGACGGGCGCGCCGGCCATCCCGCTGCACACGAGCGGGCCGGCTTCGGCGGTCAGTGCGGTGGCGGTGGCGTCGGTGAAGGTGATCTGCGCGCTGCCCTGCAGGTCGGTGGTCCAGTCGCTGTCCGTCATGGCGGCACGGCTGTAGCCGACGGCGGACATCTCGACACCGGTGGGAGCTTCGGTGGCCGGCTGGATCGGGGTGATCCCCTCGATCGGGGCCGCCAGCCAGGCGAGGACCACGTCACGGCCGGGACGAGGGCTCAGCCAGCCGACCTTGGTGGCGTCCTGTCCGGGGAACACGACATGGGTCTCGCTGCCCGGCGGGCCCTCCGCCAGTTCGGGCTGGTTCGGATCGGCGGCCAGACAGCTCGCGGCGCTGAGCGCCCAGCTCGGCGCGACCAGCGTCGCGGTGCACTCCCGGCCGCCGGCGGCGAGCTTGCCGACCGCCGGCTCCGCACCGCTGACCGGCGCGGGTCCGGTGCCGGTACGCAGTTGCAGCAGCATGGTCGGCGACGCCTCCGGATCCGCTCCCAGGCCTACCTGCGTGCTGCCGTCCGGATCCACCTCGACGGTGAGCTCCTCGCCGTCGTCGGTACGCAGTTCCGCGGTCACCTCGTGACCGGTGCCTTCACGCTGGCCGTCGCCGCGGATCTCGTACACGCCGGGGACTTCGAGGTTCAGCACGCCGGAGGAGGAGGTCACCTTGAAGCAGACCCGGCCGATCCCGTCCGCGCCGATGGCTTCGTCAGTGGTCCAGAGCTTCAGCAGGCCGGTGTCGCCCTCCGCCGGCGTGGCGCAGTCTGCCAGGAGGATGTGCCCGTCCCCGGAGATCAGCCTGACGTTCTGAGCCTCCAGGATCTCCGCCGCCCCGGGGTAAGGGGGAACGCCGTTGCCCACCAGCGACGGGCGCGAGATCGCGGATGCGCCGGCCGGCGCGGGTCCGACAGCTACTGATAAGGACGCTGCCATCACTGTGGCGACGCCCAGCGTCGCCCAGCGTGGTGGCGAGTTCGTCATCACAAACCTCCGGTGTTTCCTGTCGCGGACCGCGTCCACCGTCCGCGAATCACGTTGAGAACGTGTGTGGCGGGCGCCGCCGAATCCCGCGGCTCACGAACGTGAGCCGGATCGCTCGTAACCTCGTTCAGGCTGCGGAGTGCCGCCTGAACGGGTCGCTCTTGGTTCATCCGACCAGAACACCGACGCGCTCTCTTGCCGGACTGGCGATCGGAGCGCACTCGGACTCCTTGCGGATCACCCGCTCCTCCACCATCCTGATCACGTCGATTACGATGATCTTGGTGACGTTGGAGTTTTTCAGGAGCTCTTTGCATTCGTGTCTCAGCCAGACGCTCTTCTCGCGCACGTCTCTACCGAGAACCACCCTGACCTCGCCGGAGGCGCGCCGGGCATAGGCAATGGAGACCTGGTCCCACGCGTCGTCGACCGCTTCGCGCATCACGCCTTCCTTCTTCTCCCATTCCGCCTGCGGAATTCCACGGCGCGTCATGAGGCCTTCAAGCGTGGTGCCGCCCATTCTCGGTGCGAGGTCCTGGGCGACCTTCCCGGCGCTCACCCACTCGCCGGATTCCCCCTTGGTGCGGCCGGACCAGAAGAAGGCGGTGCTCCTGGCGCTGGAGTAGTCGCCGGCGAACATCGCCCGAATATCCGCGAGGACTACACGTTGCTTCTGCAGACGCAGGGCTTTTTGAATGTCAGAGGCCGCGTTCGAACCTGTTCTGGAGGCCGTGTAGGCGTTCTTGATGAGCCGGAAGCCGGCGCTGAGCAGCTTGCCGATCCCGGCTATCACCAGCGATTCGAGCGCAATAGTGCCCAGGTTGAGCAGCGTCTTGGCCAGCGATTGATCACCACTGATCAGGCGATAGACCTCGAGGCCCACCTCGCCGAGGGTGAGTGCGCCGCCGCAGATCCCCGTCACAGCACAGCCGGCGAAGACGGTCGTTCCGTACCACGCGAGACCGGGGGCCAGTGCCCCGACGACCATCTCGTAGACGAAGACGAGGCTCTGCATCCCTTCGAACGAAGGGTCCAAGGTGGAGTTGATGCAGTTCTGGTAGAGCCTGCTGTCCTGCGGATACAGGTCACAGAAGCCGGAGTTGATGTATGCCCGCGTGGGCAGCTCCTCCGGGTTCACGTACATTTCCGCGCAGTTTTGGGCCCACTCGGGATTGTCGAGTACGAGGTCCCAATCGGGGGCGTCTTCGTCGGTGTAGTCGTTGACGCACTTCATCATTTCCGTGGCGAAGGCGAACTCATAGGCCTCGTAAGCCTCGTTCGCCGCTGCGGCGGCGGCCTCCGCATCCTCACCTGCGTCGACGGCTGACTGGTAGGCGGCGCGTGCGGCACGGTTGGCCTTATTGGCGGCGGCGACGGCATTCTGGTGAGAGGCGATCGCCCAACTGGCCGATCGGATGGCGCTGCGCGCCGAGGCTGTGGCGCGGGTGGCCGCCTTGCGGGCGGTCTTGACCGAGGCCGCGGCCTTCTCCACCGAGGCCACGGCTTGGCCGGCGTAGTTGTTGGCCTGGTTGGCATACCCGGCGGCGCGCTTCGCCGCTTCCAGCGCCTGCTTCGCGTAGGACGCCGCCTGCGTGGCGTCGTCGCGGGCGCGGGCGGCCACGCTCTGCGCTTCCAGCGCATTCTCCACGGCCGTCTCGGCGACCTCGCTGACTCTCTTGAGCAGGCCGCCGACCACAGCGAGGTGGATCGCGCTCTCGTGGTCCCGCTCGGCCGCGGTGTAGTGGCCGGTGGAGAGGAACTTCCGCAGGCTTGGAGGCGGTCCCTCCAAGGCGATCTGCGCAGCCGCCTTCACCTCCGGCCCGCTGTCCGGGCTGGCCAGGATCTGGTTGACCCGCACCCGGTCGCCGATGGCAGCCGCGGTGTGCCGGCCGGTGTCGAGGAAGTCCCGCAGTGCCCGGGGCGTGTCGGTGTCGAGGGCCTGCTGTGCCCGCTCCGCCAGCACGACGTCACCGTCCGCTTCGGCCGCGGACAGGATCTGGTTGACCTTCAGCCGCTCTGCGGCGTAACGGCCGGGATAGTCCTGCGTACGCAAGAAAGTCGCGACCGCCTGGTCGTCGCCGTCCAGTGCCTTGTCGGCCGCTGCCGCGAGCGCGGGGTTCTCGCTCACCGCCAGCTTCGTGACCGCGACGCGGTTGTCCTGGGCCGCGGCGTCGGCGATGCCGGTGCGTACGAACCGCAGCGCGAAATCGTCGGAGCCGCCCAGCGCGGTCAGCGCCGCCTGCTTGGTCCAGGCGCCCTGGCCGCCGGCCAGGTTGAGCGCCACCTTGCGGGCCGCCGTCACCGCGGCGGCACGCTCGGTGCCCGGGTCCAGCGCCACGGCGATGAGCCTGTTGGTCTCGGCATCGCGTTTGGCGGCTTGGTCGACGTCCCAGTCCGCGATTTGTTGCTGCGCCTCGTACTCGGCGGCCGCGGCGCGGGCGGTCTCCAACCCCTCGTCCCGGGCCACCGCCAGGCGCTCTTCGTCGGCGGTGCGCGCCGCCTCGTACACCTCGGCCGCCTGATTCGCGGTGGCAACTGCCTCCTGCGCGGCTGCGATGGCGGCGTTGGCATGCTCGGTGGCCCGATTCGCCGCGTCCGCGGCCTCACCGGCGTGCTCCGCGGCTTCGAAGGCCGCGGCTGCCGCGGCCTCGGCGTTGGCTGCTGCCCGGTTGGCGGCGTCCCGCGCCTTGAATGCGGCCTGAACGGCCACCGCGAGGTATTTCTCGGCCGCCCGTGCCGCCCGGACCGCCCGCTCGGCGTTGGCCCGCGCCTTGGCCGCCGCGGCAACCGCCTCCTGGGCCGCGGCGCCGGCCGCGTTGGCATGCCGGACCGCCTCGTCATTGGCGATCGCTGCCTCAAGAGCGTGCTGGGCCGCGGCATTGGCGGAGTCGATGGCCTTCTGGCCGTTCTGGATCGCCCTGCCCGCCGCTTCCGCCCGGGAGGCGAAGTCTCTCGTCGCCTGGGCGATCGCGTTGGCTTGCTGCGCCGCCTGCCGTGCGACGTCCGCCCTGTTGGCATCCACGGACGCCTCGGCAGCGGCCCGATACGCCGCGGCGGCTTTCTCATTGGCCCTCGACGCCATCTGCGCGGCGCGTGCCGCCGCGTTGGCGGCGGCACGCGCCGCCCGGTTCGCCGCCGCCGCGGCCTGAACGGCCACCTGTGCCGCCGCGGCGGCTTTCTGTGCCGCGGCCGCCGCCCGCTTGGCCTGCGTCTTCGCTTCGGCCATGTTGTCGCGCGCGGCCGCGGTCGCGGCGGCGGCCTCCGCCGCGGACCGGCGCGCCGCGGCTGCGGCGTCCCTGGCGCGGTCAGCCTCGCTGGTGGCGCCGGCGGTCTCCTGCGCCGCCACCTCGCCGGCCGCCTTCGCCTGTTCGAGGAGGTCTTCCAGCGTCGCGGTCTCCTCGTCACGCGCCGACGCCACCGCCCAGCCGTAGACGAGGAAAGCCTCCAGCGCTTCCGGCGTATCCGCGTCCAGCGCCTTCTGAGCGGCGGCGCGGACGTGCGGGCCACCGGTCTTGACGGCCTGGTTGACCCGTAATCGCTGGTCGGTGTTCCACTGCGTCTGCCAGCCGTTCTCCAGGAACTCCCGCATCGCCTGCGCGTCTCCGGAGTCCAGTACGGTCTGCGCCGCCTTCTTGACCTCGGGCCCGCCCGCGCTCATCAACTGGTTCACCGACACCCGCGCGTCGATGTCGGCCGGGCCCTGCCATCCGCTCGCCAGGAACGTGCTGATCGCGCTCTCATCACCTGCCGCGTCGGCGTCCAGGGCGGCCTGAGCCTTCGCCCGCAGAGCGGGACCGCCGTTGCTGATGATGCTCGCGAGCCTGTCCCGCTCGTCGAGACGCAGGGCCTTGCCCCATCCTTCGGCCAGGAACTGGCCGACCTGCTCGTCCGAACCGAGCAGCGCCGCCTCGGCCGCCGCCCGGACCTGCGGCCCGCCCTCTTGCCAGGCCGCCACCGCGTGGGAGCGTTCAGAGGCCACCGGCCCCTCGGCATATGCCGGCATCGCCCGCAGCAGGTTGCCGAGCAGAGCCAGGACCACCAATACCGCGATCATCGCCTGACGACGAACCACACCAGGACGTCCTGGTCCATTCAAGACCGGCGTCCACGCACGCACATTACGCCGCACCGCGGCCTCCGTCACCGCTCGGGAATTTCGCACAACGAAAGCGCCGAAAGGCGAAGCCGACCACCGCCCGTTCAGCACGGCGGAGTATCACACGATGCTCGAATGCCAGGCAAGCTCGAACGTTCACACAGCGGATCACGCCGATGCGGTAATGGCGAAGAAGCCGACGTCGGCGAGTTCACGGATAAGGACGTGATAGCGTGCGGCGGAGTTCTCCGCGAACCGAACGCGGCCTCCCGAAATAACAGCGCGTGAACCACGAGTGCCTCCGAGTCGCGGAAGGACCCGGCACAGGGACGCGACGTCACAATGGTGCGGCACCGAGACGGCATCTGCTGCCACAGCTTCTTGACCAGGCACACGAGCCGATATACCGCAAACATACCGGGCTTCTCTAGGCTCGTTTCGCGCCTGTCCCGACTGACCAGGGCGTTCTCGTTCTCGCTTCATGACCTTGCGGCTGGAGAACAATGCTCAACACGGACGCACTTCCCTCGCGCGATCGCGGTCGAGCGAGAAGGGAATCGATGGCCAACAGGCTTGGTCTTGAGCCTTCCGTCCGGGCCGGAAGAATCGGCCTGTCAATCCCCGCGGGCCTGCCGTTCGACACGTGGGAAAAAATCGGTGACCAGTTGAGAGTGATCGGCGACTCCTCCGCGTGGTGGCTGGGAGATTGGCTGGTCTACGGTGAGACGAGTTTTCCCGACCGGTATCGGCTGGCCATATCCCAGACCCATCTGGCCTACAAGACGCTGCGCAACTATGCATGGGTTGCCCGGAATGTTCCGATGTCCCGTCGACGGGACGCGCTGAGCCTGCAACACCACGCTCAGGTCGCCGCCCTTTCCGGGGACGAGCAGGAGCGATGGCTGGCGCGGGCGGAGGAGGAAGGCTGGCCGCAGAGCAGACTGCGCAAGGAGATCCAGGCAAGCCGAGCTCGCACTGCCGATTCCGAACCCATCAAAGTGGCCGTCACCGTCCACATCTCCTTCGAGCGGGAGCGAAGGTGGAGGGCGGCCGCGCAGGTCGCATCCGTGTCCTTACCCGAGTGGATCGCGCACACCTTGGACCATGCGGCAGGCCATGTTGACGGCGACATGGCCATCGGCGCGAGCGGCGCGCAGGCGGTCTAGCTCTGCTTGAGGCGCTGCGCCTCTTTGCGCACCTCGGCCTGGACGGAACGCTCGTGCTCCAGCCACGCGGGATTCTCCGCCTTGATCGCGTCGATCTCGGCGGTGGTGAGCGGCTCGGTGATCCCTGCTCTGGCGAGGCCGGAGATGGAGACCCCGAGCTTCGCGGCGACGACCTGCTTGGGGTGCGGGCCGTTGCGGCGCAGATCGGCGAGCCAGGCGGGCGGGGCCGCCTGCATCGCGTTCAGCTCGCTCCTGGAGACGACGCCTTCCTGGAACTCGGCGGGTGTGGCCGAGAGGAGGATGCCCAGTTTCTTGGCCGCGGTCGCGGGCTTCATGGTCTGGGTCGACTTGGGTTTGGGCGACGTCATGGAGTCCAGGGTAGTCAGTAAACGGTGGTCTTCCTGACGTCGCTACTCTGACGGAGTGACTGACGAGGAGACCGGCGACGTTTTCCGGCTGGCGTACGCGCCGGGGGTGACGCCCGCGAAGTGGGCCGGCATCTGGGCCGAGAGGGTGCCCGGCGTGCCGCTCGGCCTGGTCTCGGTTCCCGCCGCCGACGTGGTGGAGCTGCTGCGCGGCGGAGGTGCCGACGCCGGGTTCGTCCGGTTGCCGATCGAGCGGGACGGGCTCAGCGTGATCCCGCTCTACGTGGAGACCACGGTGGTCGTGGTGCCGAAGGACCACGCGGTGACCGCGGCCGACGAGGTGACCGTCGCCGATCTGGCGGACGACGAGGTGTTCCGTCCGCTGGACGACGTCCTCGACTGGGCGGCGGCCCGTCCCGGACGGCCCGCCTTCGAGCGCCCGCCCACGACGGCGGACGCGATCCGGCTCGTCGCCGCCGGGACGGGACTCGTCCTGGTCCCCCAGTCGCTGGCACGCCTGCACCACCGTAAAGACCTCACCTACCGGCCGGTGACGGACGCGCCGCAGTCGCAGGTGGCGCTGGCCTGGCCCACGGACCGCACGACCGATCGGGTGGAGGACTTCATCGGCATCGTACGCGGCCGCACGGCGAACAGCTCGCGCGGCCGCGCCACCGCGACGCCGCCGGAGAAGCCCGCCCAGAAGTCGGCGCAGAAGTCGGCGCAGAAGCCGACGCAGAAGCCGACACAGAAGCCGACGCAGAAGTCGGCCCAGCAGTCGTCGTCGCAGCGGCAGGCTCGCAAGGCCCAAGGGGGTTCCGGCCGCAGGTCGGCGCAGTCCGGTCGTGGTGTGAACGGCAAGGGCGGCAAGAAGGGCCGGCGGTCCCGCTGAACTGAGGCGCCGTACAGGCCGGGCCCCCGCTCAAGGGATGCGCCGGTCGGCCGCGCTCGTCCATAGGCGCGCGCCGGAGGTTTCACCGTTACCCGGCGCGCCCCGCGTGGCCCGGGTGACCCGCCATCGATCGAACGAGTTCCTCCAACCGCTGGGCTTCACCCGGATCCGCATCCACCTTGATGGGCTTGCCCTTCTTGTACGCGGTGAGCCGCTCGGCGGGGGGATCGTCGATGAGCGCGGCGATCGGGGGCACGGCCTCGGCCGCGGGCTGGGCGAACAGCGCCGACGCCGCGCGGACGATGCCCCGTACCGGCTGCCGGAAGGGCCGGTGCAGGCCGGTCGCCACGAAGACCGGGTTGTAGAGCACGTACCGTGTCCGCTCGGAGGCGTAGGCGGCGCCGAGAAGCGCGCCGGCTCGGGCACCCTGCATGATGGCGGTCAAAGGGCGATATCTGGTGGTCAGCTGGAGATCGTCCCAATGGATGCGGCCGGGGCCGGTCCCGCACAGGTTGACGATCACCGGCCGGCCGGCCCGATCGAGCGAGGTGCGCAGGGACACGGCCAGAAGCCAGCGGCTGAGCACGTAGAGGGCGAAGGTCGCCTCGAAACCCTCCTCGGTCTCGATCCTCCTCGGCTGGTATCTAAATGCGCCGAGCACCAGAGCGTCGATCACCGGGTGTTCCGCGCTCACCCGGTCGGCCAGGTCACGAGTCTGCGCGAGCGAGCTCAGGTCGGCGTCGCGGCTGCCCACCGCGATCACCCGGTCGCCCCGCTCGTCGTAGTGGCGGGCGAGGGCCCGGCCGATGCCGTGAGTTCCACCGGTGATCAGGATGGTTCGGGCCATAAGTTGAGACTCTCCTCAAGTTGAATAGAGCCTCAACTTAGCTAGGCTGGCGGGCATGCGCAAGGACGCCGTACACAACCGCGAGCGACTCCTGGAGGCGGCCCGGCGGTTGTTCGCCGACCGAGGGCTCGACGTACCGCTCGAAGAGATCGCCCGTACGGCGGGGGTGAGCATCGGAACGCTCTACAACCGCTTCCCCACCCGGGAGGACCTGGTGGAGGCGGTCTTCGAGGACCGGGCGGCCACGGTCGCCGCGATCGCCGAACGCGCCCTGACCATGGACGACCCCTGGGAGGGCTTCGTCGCGTTCCTCACCGGCGTCTGCGAGTTGCAGGCGGCCGACCTCGGCTACAACGACCTCGCCGCACGCGACGGAAAGGGAATCGAGCCGATGGTGCGCATCATCGAACGAGCCCAGGAAGCCGGGGCCCTGCGCGGTGACGTGACGCTCGCCGACATGAGCTTCGTGATCTGGGGCGTGGCAGCGACCGTGCGGGCCACGTACGGGACCGTACCCGGAGCCTGGCGGCGGCACCTCGGCCTGGCCCTCGACGGCCTACGCTCGACCGCGGCACACGAGTTGCCCGTTCCCCCGATGTCGATCCCCCAGGCGCGGGCCCTGATGAACGATGCCTCTAGGCCTCCAGCGGGCCGATGACAGAGGGCAGGTGCGCCTGTCCCTGACCTGGAGCATCGATGCGCAACCGCACCATCGGAACGGCGCCAGATGACATTATGTGTCCATGCGGCCACCCGGAGCTAAATACTTCAACACCACCGGCCCCTGCGGCCCACAGCACCACTACATGCTGCCCCCCACGCAGCGACTCCCCCAGGCACGGGTGCTCATCGACATGGACCGCTACTTCGTGCTGCACGCGCCCCGTCAGACCGGCAAGACCACCACCCTGCGCACCCTGGCCTCCGAACTGACCGCCGAAGGTGACACCGCCGCCCTGCTGTTCTCCTGCGAACGCGCCAAGACGGCCGGCGACGACTACCCCGCCGCCGAGTCGCTGCTGCTGGATGCCCTGCGCGAGGCCGCCGAACGGACGGGATGGCCGAAGAAACTGCTGCCGCCGGATCCCTGGCCGCAGGTCACACCGGGCAGCCGGTTCGGCTCGGCGCTGAGCGAGTGGTGCCGCCGCAGCCCACGCCGGGTGGTGCTCTTCCTCGACGAGATCGACGCCCTGCAAGGCAACAGCCTGATCAGCATCCTCAGCCAACTCCGCGACGGCCACAACGCCCGGCATGAAAGGCATCCGTTCCCCGCGTCCGTGGTGTTGTGCGGCCTGCGTGACCTGCGTGACTACAAGATCGCCTCCGGCGGCGACCCCGGCCGCTCCAACCCCGCCAGCCCGTTCAACATCGTCGCCAAGTCACTGCGGCTGGGCGACTTCACCGCCGACCAGATCGGCGAGCTCTACGACCAGCACACCCAGGCCACCGGCCAGGAGTTCACCAAGGACGCGATCGACCGGGTCTTCGAGCTGACCCAGGGACAACCCTGGCTGGTCAACGCCCTCGCTCACGAGATCACCTTTGAAATGGGGGTGGCCGGCGCCATCACCGCCGGACAGGTGGACGCGGCCAAGGAACGGCTGATCCGCCAGCGTGCCACCCACCTGGACGCCCTGGTGGCCCGGCTGCACGAACCACAGGTCCAACGGGTGATCGAACCGATCGTCGCGGGAACGTGGCCGGGCACGGACACGTCCTTCGACGATGACGTCTCCTACGTGCACGACCTCGGCCTCATCCGGGGGACCAGGGACATGGTGATCGCCAACCCCATCTACCGGGAGGTCCTCCTCCGGGTCCTCGGCGATCGTACGGAACGGTTCGTCAAAGCCGACCCGCACAGCTTCGTGCTCCCCGACGGCCGCTTCGACCTGGCGCGCCTGCTGGAGGAGTTCGTCGTGTTCTGGCGCGAGCACGGCGAGGTCCTCATTCAGCAGGAGGGCTACCACGAAGCCGCCTGCCAGATCATCCTCATGGCCTTCCTGCACCGCCTGGTCAACGGCGGCGGCCACCTCGACCGCGAATACGCCGCCGGCACCAAACGCCTCGACGTACTCGTACGCTGGCCCCACACCACCCCGGACGGCGAACGGCGGACGCAGCGCGAGGCCATGGAGCTCAAGGTCTGGCGAGCAGGGGAGAACGACCCGAAACCCGAAGGCCTCGCCCAGCTCGACCGCTACCTCGACCGCCTCACCCTCACCACCGGCGTGCTGGTCATCTTCGACCGCCGCCCCGAAGCCCCACCCTGGAACGAACGAGGAAACTTCGAGGAAGCGACCACACCGTCCGGCTGCCACATCACCGTCCTGCGCGCGTGACCCCCCACGACAATCCCGGGCCGATCAGGCGGGACTCACAGCGTGACGGCTCCCGCGACGAGATCGTCGAAGTGGCCCGGGTTCCCGGCGGGGCGGTCGAGGCCGCGCAGGGGGCCGTGGTCCATCAGGTGGGCCTCGGCGTACAGGCGGGCCACGAGCGCCTTGCGGCCGTCGTCGAGCCCCCAGCGGGCCTGGTCCTCCAGCAGCGCGGCGGCATAGACGTCGACCATGAACTGCGCCAGCGGGTAGAGCCGCTCCTCAGCCACCTCCCGGTCCAGCGCGTGCCACGTCTCGATGGCCTTGGCCAGGTCGTCGACGCGGGCGCCGACCAGATCGGAGGTGGCCAGGGAGCGCAGCCGGTCGAGGAAGGGCAGGTGCGCCTGCTCCTTGAGCATGGCCCGCCGTACGTCGAGGCAGAGGATGTTGTCGCCGCCCTCCCAGATCGGGTTGACCTGCGCGTCGCGCAGCAGCCTGGCCACCGGCCACTGCTCGATGTAGCCGTTGCCGCCGTGCACCTCGATCGCGTCGCCGGCGGCGGTGACGCCGAGACGGGCGGCGCGCAGCTTGACCAGGGCGGGGGCGAGGCGGAGCCGGGGGCTGACGTGTGCGTCGAACACCATCGCCTGCGCCGCCTCGACCTCGACGATCAGCTCGGCCAGCTTGCGGCGCATCAGCGGCTGCTCGATGAGCGGCCGCCCGAACGCCTCGCGTGCCCTGGCGTAGCAGATGGACTCGACCAGCGCCCGCCTGGCCACGCCGAGGCCCATCATGGCCACGCCGAGCCTGGAGGCGTTGGTGAGCTTCATCATGGTGCCGATCCCCGAGCCGGCGCCCGGCTCCGATCCGGCCAGCAGGAACGCCTCCGCCCCGGCGAACTCGACCTCGGCCGAGGCGACGGACCTGGTGCCGAGCTTGTCCTTGAGCCGCCGGATGCGCACGCCGTTGCGGGTGCCGTCGCGCCGCTCCCACAACACCAGGAAGGGTGCCACCTCGCCCTCGGGCAGCCGGGCGAGCACGACGAACGCGGAGCCGTTGGCGTTGGAGGCGAACCACTTGAGCCCGGAAAGACTGAACGCCTCGCCGGTGGGGACGGCGGCGGCTTCGAGGGCGGCCAGGTCGGAGCCGCCCGTCCGTTCGGTGAACATCTGAGCGGCCTCGCCGGAGTAGAACCCGTTGGCGAAGATCTCCCGCACCTTTTCGCGTACGTCCTCGGGCGCGTACTTCTCGGCCAGGGAGACCACCATGTCGCCGCCCGTGCCGAGCGCGCAGCCCATCCCGATGTCGGCCTGGTCGAGCAGGTACGTCCACGCGGCGGCGAGCGTGGACGGGTCTGCCCCGTGCGCCCGCGCCTCCTCGGCGAACGACGGCGCGGTGAAGTTGTCCTCCATGAGCGCCTGCCTGGCAGTCAGGAACGACGGGGGCATGACGACCTGGCTGACGTCCCGGCCCCACTTGTCGTACTTCTCCAGCCGCGGCGGGTTGCGGTCGGTCTCCTCCGCGCATGCGGCGACGAGCCCGCCCATCAGCGCTCCGAGCCGGTCGAGGTGCGGCTCCGCCCAGGCGAAGCCGTCGCCGAGGTGGCGCCGCATGAGCAGGCGGAGCGTGGGGTCGCAGGCCCACCAGTTGCGCCCGGCGGCGCCCTGGTAGCGCTCGGTGGCGTAGCGGTCGCTGCCGTCGAACGGCTCGGTGAGATAGCGCCTCATATCCGGAGTGTTACATATACTCGACACGCGATGGAAGAGCGTAACACCCTGAGCGCCAGGTCGGCCGTGCTGAGCGCGCTGCTGGGCAGCCACCCGCCCCGCCTGCCGGCCCGCCACCTGGTGCGCATCGGCGCGCTGTTCGGCATCGCCGAGGGCACGGTGCGGGTGGCGCTGTCCCGCATGGTCGCGGCCGGCGACCTGGTCCAGGAGGACGGCTTCTACACGCTGTCGCAGCGGCTGGTCGAGCGCCAGGCCAGGCAGGACGAGAGCCGCGACCCGCACACCAGGCCGTGGGACGGCACGTGGGAGGTGGCCGTCGTCACCGCCGAGCGGCGCGCCCCCGCCGACCGGGCCGCCTTCCGGCACACGATGACCGCGCTGCGCCTGGCCGAGCTGCGCGAGGGCACCTGGCTACGGCCGGCCAACCTGGTGCGCGGCCCGTGGCCGGAGATCGTCACGGCGCAGTGCACGCTGATCGACGGCCGCCCGCACGACGACCCCACGCCCCTGCTGTGGGACCTGGACGGCTGGGCCGCCGAGGCCCGCCAGCTGGAGCGCGCGCTCGACCACGCGCTTGACCATCGGGGCGGGCTGGCCGAAGGCTTCGTCGTGTCGGCCGCGGTGCTGCGCCACCTGCTGGCCGACCCGCTGCTGCCGGACGAGCTCCTGCCACCCGGCTGGCCGGGCGCGGAACTGCGGGTCCGCTACGACGCCTTCGACCGCCGTTACCGCGAGTTGCTGACCCGGCATTTCAGCGACTGACCCGCTCGGCCATCACCGGCGCGATCGCCCTCAGACCCGGGCCTGCGCACTGGGAAACGGCAGAAAAAGGGCGACATACCGCCGATATACCGCCGAAATTTATGGTCGCTTCCGCACAGAACTCGTTCGATAACGAACGGAGGCGGAGTCGCACCGATAGTGAACATTTTCTTAACGGTTTCTCACCGTAAGTTATCACACCAGTTAACGTCCAAAAAATCCTGCGGCAGTGTCGCACGGCGGTTCCCATCCGCCCTTGAACCCTCGGGACGAATCACATGACCTTATCGACATCCTCATTACGCGTGGTCGTCACCACGGCACTGATCGCCGCTCTCGGCGTCTTCGGCGCGGCGAGCCCCGCGATGGCCGCGCCCGACCTCCAGCTCCCCTTCCCCTGCGGACAGAAGTGGCAGCTGAACACCTGGGCGCACGCCCCCGCACTCGACATGGTGAAGGAGCCCGACCAGCGCGGCACCGAGGGTGCCACCCTGATCGCCCCGGCCGCGGGGAGGGTGAACCGGTCCTTCTACCACGACAACGCGGGCAACATGGTCCAGATCGATCACGGCGGCGGCTATTTCACCACGTACATCCACCTGCAGTCTCGTTCCGTCTCGACAGGGGACAGGGTGCAGAGGGGAACGGTGATCGGCAAGGTCGGCAAGACCGGCCCGACCTCCAACGGACACCCGCACCTGCACTTCGAGCTCGGCTACGACTCCAACGGCGATGGGTCGGCCTCGTGGGGATACAAGGGCTCCGAACGGGTCAGACCGACCATCAACGGCGTTTCCTACGGCCAGGCCAACGGCCGGGAGTGGAACAACGTCGAGAGCCACAACTGCCCCGAGCCTTCACCCGAGGGCGTCGCATCGGTCTACGGCGTCACGCCGGAAGGACGGCTGACCTACACCGCCATCGACGCGGCCACCGGACGCCGCACCCACGGCGCCGTACACTCCACCGCCACCCTCGGCTTCACCCCCAAAGCCATGGCCACACTCAACTTCAACACCCTCCTCGTCACCAAGGACAACGACCCAGGAGGCAAGCTCTACCGCGTCGACATCCGCACCAACCGCGACACCCTCACCTTCGACCCACCCGTCTACCTCGCCAGCGGCTACACCCACGACCTCCTCGCCTACGACGGCAAGAACCACCTGTACGGCATCGCCAACGGAACCCTGCGCCGCTACACCCTCACCGCCACCAAACCCACCAAAACCTCCATCACCGACAACACCGTCATCGGAAAAGGCTTCACCCTCAAAACCCTCACCACCACCGCACCCGGCTGGCTCCTCGGCACCACCACCCAAGGCGAACTCATCTCCTACCAAATCCACGGCGCCGGCAACTGGAAACGCCACCAACTACGCGACACCACCTGGCAGGTCTTCGACCACCTCCTGTCCCCCGGCGCAGGCCTCTACTACGGCCACCACCGCGACAACTCCATGCACAGCTACCACGACGCCAACCCCCACGACGGCCGGGACGACGACCTCAGAAAACAGACCACCGTCGACACCAAAGGCTGGAGCCAGACCCTCCTGTCCGCCCAACCCGCCACCGTGACCTGAGAGCACACGGGCCCAGGGGGTGAGGCTGTTTCCGCCCTCCGGGCCCGCATCCCGCTCAGAGGCCGACCCCGAAGATCACTCGCTTGCCCGGATATTCGGTGACGCTCCACAGCTTGCCGTCCTGCACGGCCAGGTCCTCGGGCCCGATCGGGAACGGCCTGGTCCGCGACGTGTCCCCGGCGTGGACGATCAGCTTGCCGTTCGTGGTGGAGCCGGCCGACTGGCTGAGGTACCACGTGCCGCCCGACGACAGCGCCCCCTGGATCTTGGGCTGCCCCATCACGAACGCGTCCTGCGGCTCACCGCCCGCCAGGTCCAGGGGCCAGCGCGCGACCCAGCCGCCGGGGTCGTCGCCCCGGAACTCGCCGGTGATCAGCAGCGGGGTGGAGCCGCTGCGGTCGACGGACACGAACGAGAAGCGCGGCCCGGCCGTGGCGACCTGCCACTGGTCGGTCTGCGGGATCACGTACCGGTAGCCGAAGGCGTGCAGCTTGCCGTCGTGCCGCCCCGCCCGTTCAGGGTCGCCCAGGTCGTTCTGGGCGGTGCTCAGGTCGAGGAGGTTGCGCAGGTCGAAGACCCGCAGCCCCCTGACGGTGTCGGCGACGTAGAGCAGGTCGCCGTGGCAGGCGACGCCGCCCGCGTGGATGTCGATCGGCCCGTACGAGCCGTCGGGCCTGGCCGCGACCAGCAGCGCGTGCCGGTACTTCAGCGTCTGCGGGCTCAGGAAACTCACCCTGATGCCCCGCTCGCCGGCCTCCGGCCGGAAGTACCAGCTGACGACGAACACCGGCACCCCGAGGGTGCCGGAGTCCTCCCCGCCGGTCAGGCCCTGCGGATACCAGTCGGTGGTGCGCTGGTCGCCGGTGTCGAAGGCGTACCACTCGGCCGGCTTCGGCTGCATCGATCCCAGCGCGCCCGCCGCGCCCCGGCGTACGGCTGTCCGGTTGGCCTCGGTCAGCACCGCCTGAACGGAGGCGGCGCCGATCTCTCCCGCCAGTTTGGCCGCACCTTCGGCCAGGTCTCCGGTCGCTCGCGACAAGGCATAGGGGGCCTTATCGGTAGGAACCATCCCCTTTGCCGCCATATCTCCCTCACTTTCCCGTCCCTTGACTGTGTTTGACGGAACAGAGAGGGCGTAGGTTGCGCTATTCCCACAAATGCACGGGCAATCCCGAAAGTGCCAGCTCGCGGTAGCGGCGCACGAGCCGCTCCCAGTCGCCTCCGAAGCGCGCCAGCGCCTCGCGCTGCCACACCGAGCCCGTACGCCGCAGCCGGGTCCGCTGCTCGATGACGCCCAGCGCCCGGTCGGCGTCGTGCGCCGCCACCCCGGCCCCGAGCAGCCCCTCTCGCGCCTCGGGCAGCAGCGCGAGCACCAGCTCGCCCGCCTCGAACTCGGCGTCGCCGCCCGGCCACGACAACTTGGCGTCCAGGCCGCTCATGGCCGCGCGGTAGAAGTTCTGGTACGCCTGCGCGAAGCGGTAGCCGGTCAGGTCGCGCTCGGCCTGCGACAACGTCAGGCCCAGGAGGAAGGCCGTGTTCGCGGCCATGTCCGCGCACGAGGGGCCAGCGGGCAGGGCACGCATCTCGATCCGCAGGTGGCCGCTGTCGGCCGGGTCGTAGACGGGCCGGTTCCACTGCCAGATGGTGCCCTGGTGCAGCCGGAGCTCGGGCACCTCGTGCGGGCGGGGGTCCTCGGTGAGGTCGGGCACGATCGGCTCGTAGTCGCGTACGTACCGTTCGAACAGCTCGTGCGCGCCCTCGTGCACCCAGTCCGAGCCGAACGTGACCCGCCCGTCCCTGCGCCCGAGCCGCGCCACGTCCCGGTCGTCGGCGGCCTCCTCCATCAGCGCGATGCGGGTCTCCTCCCACAGCTCCCGCCCCAGGAAGAACGGCGAGTTGCCGCAGACGGCCAGCACCGGGCCGATGGCGAGCTGGGCCGCGTTGAACAGCCTGGCGAACCGCTCGGGCGGTGTGCGGATGTGCACCTGCCACGAGGTGTTGGCCGCCTCGAGGATGACGTCCTCCACCGACAGCTCCAGGTCATCGATCTTGACGAGGAACGGTTCGAGCCGCAGCCGGCGAAAGCCTCTGCTCATGGCGCGGTAGCGGTTCTGGTCGCTCATCGCGCCCACCGTGAAGTCGTCGGCGCTGAGCGTCGGCAGGATGCCGATGGGCAGGGCGCCGCCGCCCTCGACGGCGCCGTCCACCTTGCTGATCGTCTCCTGGACCTCGGCGCTCAACGTCTCGAACGGCGTGCCCGCCAGCGGTGTCGGGGTGAGGTTCACCTCGAGGTTGAAGCGGCCGAGCTCCAGCACGACCCGCTCGTCGCCGAGCGCGTCCCGCACCTGGCTGTTGCGCGGCAGCGGCCTGCCCTGCCCGTCGATGAGGAACAGTTCGAGCTCCGCCCCGATCGTGGCGGGGCCCTGCCCGAAGCCGGGGGTGGCGAGCAACTCGCGGAGCACGCCCACCTGCTCCTGGAGGCGTTCACCGAAGCTGACGTACTCCGCTTCGGTGAAGCGCTCCTTGTCCAGATCTCGTCCCATGCCCCCTAACTGTCCTCGTCTTCATGGTTGACACCTCACCAGGGCAGGACACCGTCATCCTGCTGGTAGGAGCCCGTACGCCCGCCCGCGCCGGGCATCGCGGGCCGTACGGAGATCTCGATCCGCTCCCCGGCCGCCCCGGCGCTCGCCTCCCCCGCGCCCTGACCCGGCCCGCCGTCGCGCCGGGGCCTTGCGCGAGCTGCGGGAGTTGACCCTAAGCTCATGAGATGAGAGCGGTTGCCTTTGACATCTTCGGTGGCGAGCTCGACGTCCGCGAGCTGCCCGACCCGTCGCCCGCCCCGCACGGGGCGGTGATCAGGGTCGAGGCGACGGGGTTGTGCCGCTCCGACTGGCACGGCTGGCAGGGCCATGACCCCGACATCACGTCCCTCCCCCACGTCCCGGGGCACGAACTGGCGGGCGTGGTGGAGGCGGTCGGCTCCGACGTACGCGGCTGGCGGCCGGGCGCGCGGGTGACCGTGCCGTTCGTCTGCGCGTGCGGGTCCTGCGCGGCCTGCGTCACCGGCGACCAGCAGGTGTGCGAGCGGCAGACGCAGCCGGGCTTCACCCATTGGGGTTCGTACGCCGAGTTCGTGGCCGTCCACCACGCCGACGTCAACCTCGTCGCGGTGCCCGAGGACATGGCGTACGTCACCGCCGCGGGGCTGGGCTGCCGCTTCTCCACCGCCTTCAGGGCCGTGGCGCAGGTCGGGGAGGTGCGTCCCGGCGAGTGGGTGGCGGTGCACGGATGCGGCGGCGTGGGCCTGTCGGCTGTGATGATCGCGACGGCGGCCGGGGCGCGCGTGGTGGCCGTGGACATCAGCACCGACGCGCTGCACCTGGCCGAGCAGGCGGGCGCGACGCACTTCGTCAACGGCTCGGCCGGCGACGCGGCGGCCCAGGTCAGGGAGCTGACGAGGGGCGGCGCCCACCTGTCGGTCGACGCCCTGGGCAGCCCCCAGACGTGCGTCGCCTCGGTGGAGAGCCTGCGCAGGCGGGGCAGGCACGTACAGGTGGGGCTGCTGCCTGGCGCGCCGACGCCCGTGCCGATGGACCGCGTGATCGGCCAGGAGCTGCGGCTGCTCGGCAGCCACGGCATGGCCGCGCACGCCTACCCGCCGATGCTGGAGCTGATCAGGGCCGGCGTCCTCCATCCCGACCAGCTGATCACCCGTACGATCGGGCTGGCCGACACCGGCAAGGCGCTCGCCTCGATCGGCTCGGTGCCGGGCGTCACGATGATCGTTCCCCGGGCTCCGCACGGCGGGTCCTGAGCCCCGGGCTCCCCGGACCGCAGTCATAGGGTGATCTCATGGACTACGCACGACTTGGCAACACGGGCTTGAAGGTGTCGCGGATCTGCCTCGGCATGATGAGCTACGGCGATCCGGCCCGCCAGAAGTGGGCCTTGCCACCGGCGCAGGCCGAACCGCTGATCCGCAGGGCCGCCGAGGCCGGGGTCGACTTCTTCGACACCGCCGACATCTACAGCAGGGGCGAGAGCGAGGTCGTGACCGGCGAGGCGCTGCGCGCGATCTTCCCGCGGCGCGAGGACTACGTGCTGGCCACCAAGGTCTTCTTCCCCATGGGCAAGGGCCCCAACGACCGCGGCCTGTCGCGCAGGCACATCCACGCCGCCATCGACGCCTCGCTCGCCCGCCTCGGCACCGACTACGTCGACCTCTACCAGATCCACCGGTGGGACGACGAGACGCCCATCGAGGAGACCATGGAGGCGCTGCACGACGTGGTCAAGGCGGGCAAGGCGCGCTACATCGGCGCCTCGTCCATGTGGGCCTGGCAGTTCGCCAAGGCGCAGCACGTGGCCGAGGTGCACGGCTGGACGAAGTTCGTCTCGATGCAGCCGCACTACAACCTCCTCTACCGCGAGGAGGAGCGCGAGATGTTGCCGCTCTGCGCCGACCAGGGCGTGGGGGTCATCCCGTGGAGCCCGCTGGCGCGCGGCGTGCTCGCCAGGGCGGGCTCCGACGCCACGACCACCAGGACGGGGTCCGACGCGCGCATCGACTACCTGTACGACCCGGAGAACGACAAGCTCGTGATCGACCGGGTGGCGCAGGTGGCGCGCGACCGCGGCCTGCCGCCGGCGCAGGTGGCCCTGGCGTGGGTGCTGCACCAGCCCGCCGTGACCGCGCCGATCGTGGGCGCCACGAAGGACCGGCACGTCGACGACGCGCTGGCCGCCGTGTCGGTGACGTTGTCGGCCGACGAGCTGGACTTCCTCGCGGCCCCGTACCGGCCGCGTGCGGTGCGCTTCTGACCGGCGGGATTGTCGGCCCGGGATCCTAAGGTGGTCCCATGCGGACGAATGAGGAAGCAGCGGCGGCGCTGCAGGAATACGCGGAGCTGTTCGCGCTCTGCGGCGGCGACGCCTTCCGGGTGCGGAGCTACCAGAAGGCGGCCAAGGCGATCGCGGGGTTCCCCGAGGACATCTCGGCCGCCGACGTGCGCGCCGTCCCCGGCGTGGGCGAGGCGATCGCCAAGAAGATGGAGGAGTTCCTGCGGCGCGGGAGCTTCCGGCAGCTCGACGAGCTGCGCGGCCGGGTGCCCGAGGGCGTGCGCCGGCTGACCCGGGTGCCGACGCTGGGGCCGAAGACGGCCATCATGTTGTTCGAGGACTTCGGCATCGACTCCCCCGTGGCGCTGAGCGAGGCGATCACCGCCGGCCGCCTCGACGGCGTCAAGGGGCTCGGCCCCAAAACGCTGGCCAACCTCCTCAAGGGCGTCGAGCAGCTGGAGCAGTCGGGCCGCCGGGTGCACATCGGCGTCGCCATGTCGCTGGCCGAGCAGGTGATGGCCTCGCTGGAGGCCGAGCGCATCGCCTACGCGGGTTCGTTGCGGAGGATGAAGGACACGATCGGCGACATCGACATCCTCGCCGTCGCGCCCGAGTCCATCATGGCCGCCTTCCGCGCCCAGCCCTACGTCGCCGAGGTGATCGCGGCGGGCGACAAGAAGACCTCGGTCCGCACGACGTCCGGGGTCCAGGTCGACCTGCGCGTGGTGCCGGCCGGATCGTGGGGCGCGGCGATGCAATACTTCACCGGCTCCAAGGAGCACAACGTCGCCATCAGGGAGATGGCGGTGAAGAAGGGCTGGAAGCTGTCCGAATACGGGCTGTTCGAGGGCGACCGGGTGATCGCCGCCGCGTCCGAGGAGGACATCTACGACGCGCTCGGCATGCAGTTCGTGCCACCGCCGCTGCGGGAGGACGGCGGCGAGGTCAAGGCGGCGCTGCGCGGCGAGCTGCCCGCCCTGGTGGAGCTCGCCGACCTCAGGGGCGACCTGCACACCCACACCGACCTGACCGACGGCATCGCCTCGCTGGAGGTCATGGTGGCGGCCGGCCACGCCCGCGGCTACTCCTACTACGCGGTCACCGACCACGCTCCCGACCTGGTGATGCAGCGGATGACCCTGGACAAGGCGCTCAAGCAGCGCTCCGAGCTGGCCGAGCTGCAGCGCGGACATCCCGGCATGCGGCTGCTGCACGGCACCGAGCTCAACATCGCGCCCGACGGGTCGGTCGACTGGCCGGCGGAGGTCCTGCGCGAGTTCGACGTGTGCGTCGCCTCGGTGCACTCCCACTTCGGGATGCCGCGCGACGAGATGACGCGCCGCTTCATCGCCGCCTGCGAGAATCCGTACGTCGACATCATCGGCCACCCCACGACCAGGAAGATCGGCAAGCGCCCGCCCGTCGACGCCGACTGGGACGCCGTCTTCCGCGCGGCCGCCCGCACGGGCACCGCCATGGAGATCGACTCCTACCCCGACAGGTCCGACCTGCCGGCCGACCTGGTGCGGCTGGCCAGGCACCACGGGGTCAAGTTCTCGATCGACAGCGACTCGCACGCGATCCCCCACCTCGCCCACCAGCGGTTCGGGGTGGGGATCGCGCAGCGGGCGTGGCTGACCACCGACGACGTCATCAACACCTGGCCGCTCGACCGCCTCCTGGCCTTCCTCGGCCGCTGACGTCCCCGGGCGGCCGTTCCAGGGGCGGGCGGCCGTTCCGAGGGTGGCGCCGTCAGGCATGCGCCCCTGCAGGCCGGGGCAGGAATGCTGCCTGGGACATACCTGTGGAACGTTCCCTAACCGGTCGGACACGGATTGCGGTAAGGAGCCCCGCCACCGCCCGAGAGGAGATTAAATGGTTTACAGGTAGGAAATAGCGAGTGCTGGAGGTGACGTACATGAAGCAGGCCACGGCGACGATCGTGAAGCCGCTGCCCGACCACCTGTTCCGGGTGCACGGCCAGAGCGCCGAGATGAGGTGGCAAGCCATGTCCGGGGTGGGCTACCACACCCCCAACGAGCGGTTCTTCGTGCGCAACCACACCTTCACACCGCTGATCGACGCGACGACCTGGCGGCTGCGCGTCCACGGCGCGGGGGTGCGATGGCCGCGCGAGTTCGGCTACGACGAGGTGCGGGCCATGCCGTCGCGGACGCTCGACGTGGCGATCGAGTGCGCGGGCAACGGCCGGCGGTTCTACGGCACGCAGCAGCACGACGCCGCTCCGGGCACCCAGTGGGGGCTGGGCGCGGTCGGGGTGGCGCGCTGGCGGGGCGTGCTGCTGAAAGACCTGCTCAAGGAGGCAGGCGTGCGTCCCGAGGCGGTGGACGTGCTGCCCACCGGCCTCGACGCCCCGTTCGAGCACCACGGGCACGTACGCCGCCCGCTGCCGATCGGCAAGGCCATGGCCGACGTTCTCGTCGCCTACGAGATGAACGGCGTGCCGCTTCCCGCCGACCACGGCTTCCCGGCGCGGCTGGTGGTGCCGGGATGGGTGGGCGTGGCCTCCATCAAGTGGCTCGGCGACATCGAGGTCGCGACGAGCGAGCTCCGGACACCGTGGAACACGGTCTTCTATCCCGAGGTCACGACCAACCCGGCCAAGAGCGCTTTCGAGCTCGCCTGGAACGCCCGCGTCCCCGCCGGCGGGCAGCGCATCCTGCACGGGCGCTCATGGTCGGGGCGGGGGCGGATAGCCCGGGTCGAGGTCAGCCTCGACGGCGGGGCGAGCTGGCGCGAGGCCGAGCACCACGGCCGGCACCTGGTCAGCGCCTGGCTGCCGTGGCACATCGCGTGGGCTCCCCGGCGCACGGGGCCGCACGTGCTCATGGCGCGCGCCACCGACGCGAGCGGCGCCACCCAGCCGCTGGTCACGCCGCGCCACCCCTTCGGCTACCACTTCGACGCCGTGGTCCGCCATCCCGTCGAAGTGGTCGCCGGATAACGACCAGCACAGAACGTTAGGCCGGGACAACGCATACAGGGGAATTCCAGATAAGCGCCGAATTTGTGCATTTCCGGGGTGACGACTGCCCGCGCCGGGCATTGGTGGCGTCGTCGTTTCGCTGCTGAATGCGCCGGTCGCGGCGCGTGAATGGCCAGGTGTCCGATAAAGCCGCCGTGCGCTTTTGCGCCCGCCGTCGCGCCGAGGTGAGCGGGTCCGCGACCCCTTGCGAAAAAGCCTGTTTCGGGAACCCCCTCGGGCTGAGCGCCGCACTGCGTGCCTGCGGCCCGCTGGACTCACCGTAGATCTCGTACGCCGCCGCGCAGCAGGCGGGGCTGCTCCGCGCCGGCTCGTGCAGGGCTGCTCCCCGCTGGAGACGGGCGTGCGCCTGCTGCCCGCCGCGCTGGCCGCGATCGTCGCCTCGCCGCTGGCGCCCGGGGTGGCGGCCCGGCCCCCACGAGATCGCCTCAGCCCCGGAGGAAGGGAGGCGCGACAGCGCGCCGAGCAGGTGATGTCACGTCCGCGGCGCCTTCTTCCCTCTTCATGGGGTGACACGGAAGAGGAGGACCTGTGACGAAGAAGATCGTGGTAATCGGCGGCGGGCTGGCCGGGCTGGTGGCGGCCGTCGTCTGCGCGGAGGCGGGTGCGGAGGTGACGCTGCACGAGGCGCACCGGCGTCTCGGCG
>NZ_SMLD01000137.1:0-25218 GCF_004352805.1 Nonomuraea mesophila | reverse complement strand
CCCCCATGGACTCCCCCCACACTGACACGCCGCCCGGCGAGGACCAGGGCCCCAGGCCCGGTTCGAGCCTCAACCGCGACCCCTCCGACCCCGACCGCCGTTTCGTGACGGCGGGCCAGATCAGCGGGTCACGCACCCCGCCGCCCGAGCGCCAGCAGGAGCTCTGGAACACCGTCTTCGGCGACAACTACCAGGCCATGGGCGAGCAGGACGCCCTGGAGGACGAGCCGGGCAAACCCGTCTGGATGTACGCCCTCGGCAGTTCGGTGGCCGTCGCCCTGGTGATCGCCCTGATCTGGGCCTTCCTGGCCGGGCCGCTCGCGAGCGACGACCCCGCGAGCTCGAACGTCGCGGCGCAGCCCACCGCCACGCAGAAGCCGCGGGCCGCCAAGACCTCGTCCTCGATCGGGCCGCTGCCGAAATACTCGGGCAAGCCCTCCCCCGTCCTCGGCAGGATCCCGGACGCGCAGGCCCGCCTCTCGGTGCCGCGACTCGGCGGTGAGTGGCGGCTGGACCAGCGCGCCACGGTCAAGGCCACGTACGGCTTCGACACCCGCCAGTACGTCCAGGTCGCGCCCGAGCGGTACGCGCAGCTGATGACGGGCCCGCTGTCGCAGCGGCTGGCCTCCTACTACGAGCGGGACGACCTGGAGCCGGTCATCAAGCAGGTCGTGCTCTCCGCGCGCAGGAACTTCTTCCCCAAGGACAACAAGGTCCGCAAGATCGCCCAGCAGCCGATCAAGGTGGGCGACTCCACGGGACGGCTGATCGCCTACTCGCTGACGTCGCAGACCGAGAAGGCCACGATCGTGACGATGGCCGTCAACACCGGGGCCAACGTCCCGGCCATCGTCTACATGTCGATCCCGGCCCAGAACAAGAAGCTGCTGCCCGACATCCGCACGGTGATGAACCAGATCAGGGTGACCACCTGACGCCGGGCGGCTAGAAGGCGCACTCCATGTGCTTGATGCCGTTGATGAAGCTGGAGTGCAGGCGGTCCGGCTTGCCTCCCTCGATCTGCGGGACCCGGCGCAGCAGTTCTCGGAACATCACCGTGATCTCCCTCCTGGCCAGATGGGCGCCGAGGCAGAAGTGCGGGCCCGGGCCGCCGAAGCCGACGTGCGGGTTGGGGTCGCGGGTGATGTCGAAGCGCAGCGGGTCGGCGAACACGTCCTCGTCGCGGTTGGCCGCCCAGTAGAACAGGACGGCCTTCTCGCCCTCGCGGTAGAGGTGGCCGTTCATCTCGTGGTCGCGGGTGACCTTGCGGCGCATGAAGTTCACCGGGGAGGCCAGGCGAACGATCTCCTCCACGGCTCCCGGCGCGCGCCCCTCGATGTCGTCCAGCCAGAGCGCGCGCTGGTCAGGGTTGGTGGTGAGCAGGCGCAGGCCGTACGAGATGGCGTTCCTCGTGGTCTCGTTGCCCGCCACGACCAGCAGGATGAAGAACGAGCCCAGCTCCTGCATCGTCAGCCGCTCGCCGTCGATGTTCGCGTTGACCAGGGACGACGTCAGGTCGTTGGTGGGGTGGGCGGCACGGTGGGCGGCGAGGTCCTGCACCAGTTGCTGCAGCTCCATGCCTGCGGTGAGCAGGCGGTCGGCGATGCGGGTGAGGTCGCCGCCGGTGTATTCGGGGTCGAAGCCGCCGAGGATGACGTTGGAGCGGTCGAAGACGTACCGGTAGTCGCGCTCGGGGATGCCCATCATGTCGCAGATGATCTTCAGGGGCAGGCGGGCGGCGACTTCGGTGACGAAGTCGCAGCCGGGCCCCTTGGCGAGGAGGTCGCCCACGATGGCCTCCGCCGCGGCCTCGACGTCCGCCTCGAACTGTTTGATCATTTTGGGGGTGAACGCCCGGGAGACGATCCTGCGCAGCCTGGCGTGCCGGGGATCGTCCATGTTGATCATCGAGCCGAAATACTCGGCGAACTCGGCGGGCATGTCGGGGATGTTCGTCGCGCCGCCCTGGCCGGAGCTGAAGACCTCCGGGTTGCGGCTGGCCTCGAGGATGTCGGCGTGCTTGACCAGCGCGTGGTAGCCGGGGCCCTTGGGCGCGAAGGAGATCTCCATCTCCTCGAAGAAGGCGGGCGTCCCGCGCGAGCGAAGCCGCTCGAACGCCCTCTCGCGCTCTCCCATGGGCCTGGCCCAGAACTCGGGGTCCGACAGGTCGAAGTCAAGGGCGCTCATGTGGCCATCATTCGAAAAGTGGCCACTTACGTCAATGGTTGTGGCGTACACCGTACGTACCCGGTGAATACCGGGTCGCCCGCGATGCCGGGCGGGCGCTAAGGTGTGCCGCATGACGTTCTTCTTCCACCTCCGCTAGCGATCCGCCGGCGGGTCGCGGACGACCCACCGCCGGCGATGCGGGACGGCCGGGCAAGCGCCGTCCCGGGTCGCGACGTGGAAGAAGGACACGTAGGTGCACGCATTCCTACGTGCGGCGGGCGCTCGCATGCGGCCCGCCGCGCATGTTTTCGCCGTGGCCAGGGCCGTGCGCGGCATCGAGCCCCTGGTGGCAGAAGAGATCCAGCGTTCCAGCCTCGGACGGGTGCGCGGGCTGCGCCACCGGGAGGTGTGGTTCGAGCCCTCGCCGCAGGCCGACCTGCTGGACCTGCGTACGGCCGACGACGTGCTGATCGCCGCCGCCGTGGTGGACGGGATCGGCCACGAACGTTCGGCGTTGTCCCGGCTGGCCAGGGCGGCCCGGGGCCTTCACCCCGGCCGGCCCGCCCGGCCGGACGCGGGTGGGCTGGAGGTGTCGGCGTCGTTCGTGGGACGGCGCAACTACACCAGGTACGACATCGAGGACGCGGTGGGGGCCGAACTGGCCCGGCCGTCAGGGGTGCCGTACCACTCGCGGAGAGACGGGCGCCGGCCGCCGCCGGACGCGCTGTCGTGGCGGGTCACCATCGAGGGCGACCAGGCGGTGATCGCGCTGCGGCTGACGGACCGGCCGCTGCACCGCAGGCCGTACAAGACGGCCTCCGTCCGCGGGACGCTGCATCCGCCGGTGGCGGCCGCCATGGCGCGGCTCGCGCGGCTCGGGGACGCCCGCACGGTGCTCGACCCGTGCTGCGGGGCGGGCACCACGCTCATCGAGGCCCACGCGCTGGCGCCCCACCTGCGGCCGGCCGGTTTCGACCACGATCCCGCCGCGATCGCGGCGGCCACCGCCAACGCCCGGACCTCCGGCTCCTCGCCGTTCCTGTGGGGGGTGGGCGACGCCGGGCGGCTGCCCGTGGCGGACGGGTGCGTGGATCGGGTGCTGGTCAATCCGCCCTGGGGGCGGCAGGTGCCTCCCAGGGGAGCGCTGGCGCGCGGTCTCGGCCCGCTGTGGCGGGAGGTACGCCGGGTGCTGGCCGATGACGGGCTGGCCGTGGCGCTCGTCCACGACGGGATCCCGCGCGGGTTCGTGGTGGAGGAGACGCACCGGGTGAGCCTGTCGGGGCGGCACCCGGAGATCGCGGTGCTCAGAAAGGCCCGGAGCCGGGGGTGAAGCCCATCGGGCGGATCTGGGTCAGCTCCGCCGAGGACGCCGGGCCGAGCCAGTCGAGGATGAGCCGGTTGACCTCGGCGGGCCGTTCGAGATGGAGGAAGTGACCGGTGCCGGCCACCTGCTGCACCCGTGAGCCCTCGGGCAGGTGGCCGGGCGCGTCCCGCGTCAGCTCGGCGCTCAGGCAACCGTCCTGGGCGCCGTGCAGGTAGAGGACGGGCCCGGTCACCTTGGACTCGACCTCCGGATAGCGGCCGGAGGGCGGCGTGGTGCCGAGCATCGAGCGGTAGTAGCCGATGGCCGCGCTGAGGTTGGCGGGCGCGCCGATGCTGCGCCGGACGAACTCGAGGTCCTGGCGCGCGTCGTAGCCGGGCGACCAGTCGCGCCAGAGGTTGTCGAGGAAGCCGGGCCTGGAGGCGGCCGCCTCGGCCATGCCGGTCTGGAAGAGGAAGACGTAGAACGAGCGCTTGAGCTGGTCGTAGTCGAGGAAGCTTGAGCCGAGCACGCCGGGCGGCGGCACGGCGAGTGCCACGGCCCTGCGGAAGCGGCCGGCGGTGAGGTAGATGGGGAAGGCGCCCCAGTCGTGGCCGACGACGACCGCGTCCGCGTCGCCGCCGAGCTCCTCGTGCAGGGCGCGCACGTCGGCGACCAGCGCGGCCTGCTCGTACGCGCCGTCGGCGGGCACCTCGGTGGGTGCGTAACCGCGCATGAACGGCGCGACCGCGCGGTAGCCGCGCTCGGCCAGCGCAGGCATCAGGTGGCGCCAGGTGTGGGCGGTGTCGGGGAAGCCGTGCAGGCACAGCGCCAGCGGCCCCTCCCCCATCGTCAGGTACGCGAACTCCACCCCGTTGGCGTGGACATTCCTGATCTCCATGACTGCGAAACCTAGCATTCGGCCCGCCGCCGGAGCACCCGCCGCGAACGCGGTCGCGCTCCCACCAGGCCTGCGTGCCCGGATCACCGGCGTCGAGGACGATCCTGCGGGCGAGGTGGCGCGCCTACGTCATCCCGCGTTCCTGATCAGGTCGGCCGCCTTCTCCCCGATCATGACGGCCGGGGCGTGGGTGTGGCCGCGGTTCAGTGTCGGCATGATCGACGCGTCCACGACCCTGAGCCCCGCGACGCCGCGTACGCGCAGCTCGGGGTCCACGACGGAGGCGTCGTCGGTCCCCATGCGGCAGGTGCCGACGGGGTGGTAGAGGGTCTCGGCGCGCTCGCGTACCCACTGGGCCAGCTCCTCGTCGCTCTCCGGCCCCCAGTAGGGTGCCATCGGCTCACCCGCGTACGGCTTCATCGCGGCGGTGGTGAACACCCGCTTGGCCATCTTCAGCCCCGCCACCAGGCGCCTGACGTCGGTCTCCGCGGACAGGTAGGCGGGGTCGATCACCACGTCGCCGCCGCTCAGCCCGACCCTGCCGCGGCTGTCCGGCTGCAGCAGCACGACCCCGACGGTGAGCCCGTGGCCGTCCGGTTTGCTCAGGCCGTGGTCGACGAACGGCACGGGCGCGAAGATCAGCTCGATGTCGGGGGCGGGTTCGTCGTCGGAGGTCCTGATGAACGCCACGGCCTCGCCGACGTTGGTGGTGAGCATGCCGGAGCGCAGGACGACGTAGCGCAGCAGGTTGCCGAGCGACTCGGCGGCGGTCAGCGTCACCGGCTGCCGGCACTGCACGAAGACGCCGGAGGAGAGGTGGTCCTGGAGGTTCTTGCCGACCTCGGGCAGCTCGCGCACGACGGGAACCCCGGCCTCGCGCAACTCGCCGGCCGCGCCCACGCCGGAGCGCATGAGCAGGCCGGGCGAGCCGATCGTGCCGGCGGACAGGACGACCTCGCGCCTGGCCCCGATCCTGACACCGCCGTGCTCGACGCCCACGGCCCTGCGGCCGTCGAACACCACCCGGTCGACGGCCGCCCCGGTGATCACGTGGAGGTTGGGCCGTTTCATGGCCGGGCGAAGGTAGGCGTCGGCCGCGCTCCATCTGCGGCCGCGGCGCTGGGTGACGGGGGTGGGGCTGTAGCCCTCGTTGCCGCGGCCGTTCAGCTCGCTCAGCCGGGTCATTCCCAGCTCGTCGCAGGCCCGCAGGAAGGCGGCGGTGGTGACGTTGGGGCTGCGCAGCTCGGAGACGTACAGAGGGCCAGAGGTGCCGTAGACGCCGCCCTCGTTGCTGCCGACGCGGCGCTCGGCCCTCGTGAAGTAGGGGAGCACGTCGTCGTAGGACCAGCCGGGCACGCCCCACTGGTCGTAGTCGAGCTGGCAGCCGCGTACCCACATCATGGCGTTCATGGACGACGATCCGCCGATCACCCGGCCCCTCGGCCAGTAGAGCTCGCGGCCGGACAGCTCGGCCTGCTTGGCGGTGGTGAAGTTCCAGTCGTCGCCGGTCTTGAACAGCTTGGAGAAACCCGCGGGCACGCGGATCTCGAACTTGTCGTCCCGCCCGCCCGCCTCGACCAGCGCCACCGACACGTCCGGATCCTCGGAGAGCCGGCCGGCCAGCACGCAACCCGCCGACCCCGCGCCGACGATCACATAGTCGTACTCCATGAGCCCTCCTGAGCAGTGCTTCATCCTTGCTTACTCCAGGCGGAGGGGCGCGTCCATATCCCGTGGCGACCCTCGTGTCCCGCCCCGGGGGCCGTAGCGGGAGAAATCGTGGTTTTGCCCTACCGGCCGGTATGTTGCCCCTGCGAAGATGGCGCCGAAGCCTGCTGAGAGGGAGGAAGGCGTCATGCTCAATCTGTCGGTCGTCCTGGAGGACAGCGCCAGGAACACCCCCGACGGCACCGCGATCGTCTTCGGCGACATGCGGCTGCCGTACTCCATGATCGACACTGTCGCCAACCAGGTGGCCAACCTGCTGGTGTCGCGCGGGATCGGCAAGGGCGACAAGGTCGCGCTGGCGTGCCCGAACCTGCCGTACTTCCCGTTCGTCTACTTCGGCATCCTGAAGACCGGCGCCACGGTGGTGCCGCTCAACGTGCTGCTGCAGTCCCGCGAGATCGCCTACCACCTCGACGACAGCGACGCCAAGGCCCTGTTCTGCTTCGAGGGCACGCCCGAGCTGCCGCTGGGCGAGCGCGGCAAGGCCGGCTTCGAGGCGGCGGCGGGCTGCGAGCACTTCTTCGTCCTCCCCGCCACGCCGCTGGCGACCGAGTCGGAGCACGGCGAGTCGATCTGGGCCGCGCTCGGCGGGATGGCGGGCGAGTTCGAGACCGCGCAGACCACCGCCGACGACACCGCCGTCATCCTCTACACCTCGGGCACCACCGGTCAGCCGAAGGGCGCCGAGCTCAGCCACCAGAACATGCTGATGAACGCCATGGTCAGCGACACGATGTTCCCCGACAGCGAGGGCGGCGACGTCTATCTGGCGGTGCTGCCGCTCTTCCACTCCTTCGGCCAGACCGTCGTCATGAACACGGGTTTCCTGCGCGGCTCGGCAATCGTGCTGATGCCGCGCTTCGACCCCGGCGAGGCTCTCGAGCTCATGCGGAAGGAGAGCGTCACGTTCTTCGCCGGGGTGCCCACGATGTACTGGGGCATGCTCTCCAAGATCCACGCGGACGGCGTGGAGGTGCCGCGCTCCCTGCGCGTGGCCGTGGCGGGCGGGGCCTCGTCGCCGGTCGAGGTGCTCAAGGACTTCGAGCAGACGTTCGGCGTCGGCATCTTGGAGGGGTACGGGCTGTCGGAGACCTCGCCGGTGGCCAGCTTCAACCAGCCGGGCCGCCCCGCCAAGGCGGGCACCGTGGGCACGCCGATCTGGGGTGTGGAGATGAAGCTGGTCGACGGCGACTGGAAGACCGTCGAAGGGGAGGGCCCCGGCGAGATCGCCATCCGCGGCCACAACATCATGAAGGGCTATTACGGCCGCCCCGAGGCGAGCGCCGAGGTCATGCGGGACGGCTGGTTCAGGACGGGTGACATCGCGACCCGTGACGCCGACGGCTACTATGCCATCGTCGACCGCTCCAAGGACATGATCATCCGGGGCGGGTTCAACGTCTATCCGCGCGAGCTCGAAGAGGTGCTGATCACCCACGAGGCCGTGTCGCTCGCCGCCGTAGTGGGGGTAGCCCACGACTCTCATGGCGAGGAGATCAAGGCCTACGTCATCCGCACCCCCGGCGCCACGATCACCGAGGACGAGCTGATCGCCTGGTGCAAGGAGAACATGGCGGCCTACAAATATCCGCGCATCATCGAGTTCCGCGACGAGCTGCCGATGACGGCCACGGGCAAGATCCTCAAGCGGGAGCTGCGCTAGGTGCGGGGGGCCGGGCGCGAGCCACCCGCGCCCGGCCTGATCGGCGGCCTTGACTGTCACCACTGAGGAAAGGGACCGCTGCCGCATGCCCGACGTGCACGAACGCTACATCGTCATCACCGGAGGACCGGGCTCGGGGAAGACCACGCTGGTCGAGCACCTGGGCGCCCAGGGGTTCGCCACGCGGCCCGAGGCCGGCCGGGCGATCATCCAGGACCAGCTGGCGATCTCCGGCCGGGCGCTGCCCTGGGTGGATCCCGCGTTGTTCGCGGAGCTGATGTTGTCGTGGGACCTGCGGTCGTACCGCGCGCCCGCGGGGCCGGGGCCGGTGGTGTTCGACCGGGGGCTGATCGACACCATCGGCTACCTGCGGATGCTGGGGCGTACGGTGCCCCGCCACCTGCTCGCCGCCGCCGAGACGTTCCGCTACCACCGGCGGGTGTTCGCCGCGCCGCCCTGGCCCGAGATCTACGGGCACGACAGCGAGCGCAGGCAGAGCCTCGGGGAGGCCGAGCGGACCTACGAGGCGGTCGTGCGGGCCTACGCCGACCACGGATACGACGTGGTGACACTGCCGAGGACGCGGGTCGAGGAGCGAGCCGCGATCGTCGCCGCCGCGGCGGCCCAGTCGTGAAGAGTTCGGATGCCGGCACTGTTCGACCTGGACCACACGTTGATCGACCGGCTGGACGCGTTCCGGCGCTGGGCCGCCGCGTTCGCCTCCGAACGCCGGCTGGGCGAGGACGCATCGACTGGCTGAAATCATCCGCTTCGTACCGATAGCGTGGTCCGCGTGCGAGATCGGCCGGATGACGTCGACGAAGGGCTGCTGCGTCCCGCGCTGCGCGCGTGGGAGGTGCGGGCCACCACGCTCGACTACGCGCCCGTCGGGTTCGGCGACTATCACTGGGTCGCGGGCGACGGCGGCGGGCGGCGGTGGTTTGTCACGGTCGCCGATGTACGCCGCCGCACGTTCGACGGCCTGGCCCTGGCCATGGAGACGGCGGCGGCCCTGCGGGAGCAGGCGGGGCTCGGGTTCGTGGTGGCCCCGCTGCGCGCCTCCGACGGCACGACGCTGCGGCGGCTCGACCGCCACCGCTACGCCATGAGCGTCTTCCCCTACGCCGCCGGCGCCGCCGGCACCTTCGGCGACGAGCTGACGGCCTCCGAACGCGGCGCCGTCATCGATCTGCTGGCCGAGCTGCACGCGACACCCCCTCCGCTGCCGACCCCGCCGCGCCCGCCCGAGCTCGCCGGCCGGGGCGTCCTGGAGTCGTGCCTGGGCGAGCCGGACCGGCCCTGGCTCGGCGGCCCGTTCTCGGAGCCCGCCGGAGAGCTGATCGCCGAGCACGCGGGCACGCTGCGCCGGAGGCTGGCCGAGCTCGACCGGTTGGCGGGCACGCTCGGGGAGCCGGTGGTGACTCATGGCGAGCCGCATCCGGGCAACCTGCTGTGCGCGGACGGCCGGTGGTCCCTGGTCGACTGGGACACGGTCGGCCTGGCCCCGCCGGAGCGCGACCTGTGGCTGGTCGCCGGGGATCCCGGCGACCTGGCCCGCTACGCCGAGGCCACGGGCCGTACGCCGGACCCGCGGGCCCTGGCGTTCTACCGGCTGCGGTGGGCGCTCGACGACGTGGCGGAGTTCGTCGAGTGGCTGCGCTCGCCGCACGCGCGCACACCGGACGCCGAGCAGGCGTGGACCGGCCTGGCCGGCATTCTCGAGGAGCTGCGCGCGGCGTCCTGAACACCAAGCCCATTCTGTACGGCTGCGCCCAGTGAACCCCACCCACCGCCGTGGGTTCCCGGCCTTCCAGGGAGACGCTTACCAGCCTCACCTCTCCCCGCCGCAACGGCGCCCCGGCACGATCACCTTCGCCAACCCAGGACCGAAACTTTCACAGCGCCCCGCGCTCGTTCGCGCTTTCCGAGCACCTCAGCCTGCGCCCGCCAGGAGAGCTGCACCGACTGAATTGCCATGCTGAAAGTTTCGCTTCACACTCGCAATGTTTCAGCCGAGTGGAAGAAGAACTCGATGAACCTGACCGCCCGAATCGCAGGGGCCGTGACGGCAGCCGCGGCCCTCGTCATCGCCGGCCTGATCACGGCGTCACCGGCCTCCTCGGCCCAGCTGACGGAGGTGACCGGTTTCGGCGCCAACCCCACCGGCCTGCGCATGCACCTGTACGTACCCGACGGCGTGCCCGCCCGCCCGGCCGTCCTCGTGGCCGTGCACTACTGCACCAGGTCCGGCCCCGCCTTCCACTCCGGCACGGAGTTCGCCTCGCTGGCCGACCGGCACAAGTTCGTGGTCATCTATCCGTCGGCGACCAGGAGCGGCTCCTGCTTCGACGTCTCCTCGCCGCAGGCGCTGCGCCACGACGGCGGCAGCGACCCCGCCGGGATCGTCTCCATGGTCAGGTACGTCCAGCAGCGCCACGGCGGCGACCCCGACCGCACCTACGTCACCGGGGCGTCGTCCGGCGGCATGATGACCAATGTCCTGATCGGCGCCTACCCCGACGTGTTCAGGGCCGGGGCGTCGTTCATGGGGGTGCCGTTCGGCTGCTTCGCCACGACCGACGGATCGAGCTGGAACAGCGCCTGCGCCAACGGCCAGGTCAGCAGGACGCCGCAGCAGTGGGGCGACGCGGTACGGGCCGCCTACCCCGGCTACAACGGCCCCAGACCGCGCATGCAGATCTGGCACGGCACCGAGGACGGCACACTGCGCTATCCGAACTTCCAGGAGCAGATCAAACAGTGGACCGACGTCCACGGCCTGAGCCAGACGCCCAGCCTCACCGACCGGCCGCGGGCCAACTGGACCAGGACGAGGTACGGCGGCACCGGGACCACCCCACCCGTCGAGGCCGTCAGCATCCAGGGCGTCGGCCACAACCTGCCCCAGAGCGGGATGGCCGCCGCGGTCATCGACTTCTTCGGCCTGTCGGACGGCGGCGACCCGACCGCCTCGCCCACCGTCACGCCGGATCCTCCTGGCACGTGCCGGGTCGCGTACACCATGAACAACTGGAACGCCGGCTTCACGGCGGTCGTGACGATCACCAACACCGGCGCGTCCCCGATCGGCTCGTGGGCCCTCACCTTCACGCTCCCGCCCGGCCAGAGCGTCACCTCCGCGTGGAACGCCACCGTCTCCCCCGCCGCAGGCCAGGTCACGGCCACGAACGCCCCCTACAACGGCACCATCGCCCCGGGCGCGTCGGCGTCGTTCGGCTTCCAGGCCACCCACGGCGGCGACACCGCCGAACCCGGCTCCTTCGCCCTCAACGGCGCCGCCTGCACGACCGCCTGACAGGAGCGCGACTTTACCCGCACCCCATCGATTCCCTACAGTAGGTAGCCGTCCGGCCACGTTGAGGAGCGACCAGGCAAGGAGAGCACGTGGGCAGGCACGCGAAGCCCCGCAAACCCGAGGAAGATCCGCAGGAGTCCCAGGAGGACTCCGGCCAGGACGAGCAGCACACCAGCAGGGGAAAGCACGCGAAGAAGCCGAGCTAGCGATCCGGCCCATCCATAGGCATGGGTGGGCCGCTCCCCCGCACTCCTCTTGACGGCGCGTGTAAGGTGCTCGAAGCGCTTGACCAGCACCCGCGACAGAGGTGAATTCATGTCATACCCCTCACATGATCGCTATGATCGCCGCCCTTCGGCCGGGCCACGGGTCAACCCGGCGCGCGTGTGGGGAGGAGGGGCCGCCGCGGCCGTCGTGGCCGCGCTGGTCGCGGTGGTCGGCGTGATGATCAGCAAGAGCCTGCTCGGCATCCGCGTGATCGCCCCCGACGGCGACCCCGTCTCCGGCAGTGCGGCGACCACGGGTTACGCGATCTCGGCCGCGGCGGCGGCGCTCGTGGCCACGCTGCTGCTCTTCGTCCTCATGCTCTCCACGCCGGAGCCGGCCAAGTTCTTCGGCTGGATCGCCGGGCTCTTCGCCGTCATCATCACGATCCTGCCGTTCATGCACTCCGCCGACCTGCTGGAGCAGATCGCCACGGCCGCCATCAACCTTGTCATCGGCATCGCCATCGCCTCGCTGCTGACCTCGATCGGCCGCACAGCTCTGGAGGAGGCGCCGGCCCCCGAGCCCTATCCGTACGAGCAGCCCAGGGGATACGACCCGCGCGGCTATGACCAGCCCAGCGGCTATGACCGGCCGCACTACGAGCAGCCCCGCCACGATCGCCAGGGTTATGAGCGCCCCCGCTATGAGCAGGGCGGCTATGGGCAGCGCGGCTACGAGCGCCGCGACCACGACCCGTACGACTAGCGGGCCGTACGACTAGCGGGATCGTGCGGGAGAGCTCGCGGGCCCTCCCGCGCGGCCCGTCACGGCCAGTCGACCGCCGGCCGGAGCGGCACTCCCGACCGGCCGTTCCGGTCGAGCTTGACGCCCAGCACCTGGTGGAGCTGCACCTTGTTGCGCTCGAAGCCGACGATGCAGCCCGCCATATAGAGGGCCCACACCCGGGCCGTGCCCATGCCGACCTCCTGGACCGCGTCGTCCCAGTTGGCGTCGAGGTTGTCGCACCAGTGCCGCAGGGTCTTCGCGTAGTGCTCCCTGAGGTTCTCCTCGTGGCGGATCTCGAAACCGAGGTCCTCCATCTGCCTGATCAGCAGGCCCACCGACTCCAGCTCGCCGTCGGGGAAGACGTAGCGGTTGATGAAGCCGCCCTTGTTGAAGGTCTTCTCCTTGCCGGTCGGCCGCGTGATGCAGTGGTTGAGCAGGCGCCCGCCGGGCTTCAGCTTGCCGTTGAGGAAGGAGAAGTAGGCGCCCAGGTTGGCCTTGCCGATGTGCTCGGTCAGGCCGATCGAGCTGACCGCGTCGAACCCGCTCTCCTGGACGTCGCGGTAGTCCATGAAGCGGATCTCCGCCAGGTCCTCCAGGCCGGCGTCGGCGATGGCCTTCTGCCCCCACTCCGCCTGCTGCTTGCTCAGCGTCACGCCGAGGGCCTTGACGCCGTAGTGCTGGGCCGCGTGGATGACCATGCCGCCCCAGCCGCAGCCGACGTCGAGCAGGCGCATCCCCGGCTCCAGACCGAGCTTTCGGGCCACCAGGTCGAACTTGGCGTACTGGGCCTCCTCCAGCGTGGAGTCCTCGGAGGGGAAGACGGCGCAGGTGTAGGCCATCGACGGGCCCAGCACCCACGAGTAGAACCGGTTGGAGACGTCGTAGTGGTGGTGGATGGCCTCGGCGTCGCGCTGCTTGGCGTGACGGGAGCCGAGCCTGGCAAGGGCGCTCTGGCGCATCTCCTGCGGGGGCGGCGGCACGCGCATGAGCAGCGGCTTCATGCCCAGGGCCCGCACGGCCGCGAGTTTCTCCGACGTGGTCAGGTCGTTGGTGGTGATGTTCCACATGCGGTCGAGCAACGTGTACAGGTCGCCCTGCACGTCGATGTGCCCGGAGACGAAGGCCCGGGCCAGGCCCAGCTCCCCTGGTGCCTGGGCGAGGTAGGCCACCGCGATCGGAGACTTCACCTCGATGGCCAGGTCGGCCCCGTCCGGCCCGGCCTTGCTGCCGTCATAGGCCGTGAACGCGACGTTCGCGTCAGTGCCGACGATCTTCTCGAAGATGGTTGCCAGCGCCATCCGTGTTTCACCTTCCCCGTACACACTTTTCGTACAGGTCCAGCAGGCGACCGTTCGGGTCGTACTCCCGCTTGACCGGCCAGTAGGCCTCGCCGTTGTACAGCTGCCAGAACTGCTCCGGGGCGTAGAAGGAGGTCGAGTAGAGCGACTTGTGCCCGTCGAGCTCGTGGACCGACCGCTCGATGAGCCGGTTGTAATAGCCGTCGAACTGCCCCCGCGGCAGCGGCACCATGCCCCAGAATCCGAAGTTGACGTACAGCTTTCCCGGCTCCAGCGGATAGAGCGGCCAGCGGGAGCCGGCGCGGAGCGGGCACATCCACACAGGTGTCATGCCCACCTTGTCGTGGAAGAAGTCGAGGAACTCGGCGCCGCGCTCCACCGGGACCTCGACGTCCTGGATCACCGACTCCTGCACGGGCTGGTCGCGCCAGCGGTCGACGCGGGCGGTCAGGCCGTGTTTCCGGTCGAGCGCCACCAGCCTGCGGTAGACGTCGGAGCGCATGTAGCGGCGCGGCATGAGCGAGCGGATCATCGGCTGCTGCACGCCGAAGGCCCGCGAGCACCAGAACCAGTCGGTGTCCCAGCGCCACAGGTAGTCGCGGACGGTCAGCCAGTCACGGCTGCGCCGCCTGATCGACTGGTAGTAGATGCGCATCCCGGTGTAGTCGGAGACGTAGGGGGCGCGGTCGGCGAAGCGGCCGAGCGTCAGGTACATCTCCCCCGGTGTGAAGAAGACACCGTCCACGAAGTCGACGCTCTCGCCGTCGTGCACCATGGTGTCGCAGATCTCCTGCATGGCCAGCATGCACTTGCCCGCGTCGGTGAACCTGACGTGCGTGAGGTGCACGTACGGCTGCACCTCGCGCAGCCTGATGCGGATGCGCAGCGCGTAGCCCAGCGTGCCGTAGGAGTTGGGGAACGAGCGGAAGAGCTCGCTGTGCTCGTTGTCCTCGCGGGCCACGACGACGCGCCCGTCACCGGTGAGGATCTCGAGCTCCTCGACCGACTCGTGCGGCAGGCCGTCGCGGAAGCTGGTGGACTCGATGCCGAGCCCGGTCACGGCCCCGCCCAGCGTGATGGTCTTGAGCTGCGGGACGACGTAGGGCATGAGCCCGTGCGGCAGCGTGGCGTCGACCAGGTGTTCGTACGTGGTCATGCCCTGGACCTCGGCCGTCATGGTCTCCGGGTCGACGCTGATGACCTGGTCGAGGTCACGGGCCGAGAGCTTGGCCGTGCGGCCCTGGTCGCGGAACCTGAAGAGGTTGGACGTCGACTTGGCCAGCCGGGGCGCGGCGCCGCCTGGGATGTCCGCGTAGGACTGCCGGATCTGCTCCACTGCCCGCTGGTGTGTCGACATCGTCGTCGTCACGGAAGCACCCCCTTGCGCCGGTAGAGATCGCCCGTAAGACGTTATCTCTCGCGGACGGTCCGGAACAGACCGGGGTCGTTAAAGACACGAAAACTGTTTATCGTGCCAGGTGAATCGCTCGTGCGACAGGCGATTACGTAAACTTTCTGGAGATCACCGGGTCTGCGCCGTTCACCACGGCGTCCACCGGTCCGCCCTCGACGGCGGCGGCCAGGTTGTCCAGGGTGGCCGTGAGCAGACGGCCGGTGGCCTCCGGGGTGACGCCGGCGACGTGCGGGGAGAGCAGTACGTTCGGCAGGTCCCGCAGCGGATCGCCGGGCGGCAGTGGTTCCACGTCGAAGACGTCGAGCGCCGCGCCCCCGAGGTGGCCCGAGCGCAGCGCCTCGGTGAGGGAGGGCTGGTCCACGACTCCTCCCCTGGCGGCGTTGATGAGCAGGGCTCCCTGCTTCATGCGCGCCGGGCCGACCAGGCCGCGGGTCTCCTCCGACAGGGCGATGACGACGACCACGACGTCCGCGGTGGCGACGAGCGCGTCCAGGGGCTCGAAACCGGGGTCGGGGCGCGGCGTGCGGGTCCAGTACGACACCTCGCAGCCGAGCGCGCGGAACAACGTGACGCACTGCGCGCCGATCGGCCCGTAACCGACCACGCCGACGCGCCGGCCGCGCAGCTCGTGGGGCTGCAGGCCCTGCTGGGGCCACTCGCCCGCGCGCACGGCCGCGTCGGCGGCGGCCAGCTTGCGCGACAGGGACAGCGTGGCGGCCAGGCACCACTCCGCCACTGCGACGGCGCTGACGCCCCGCGTGTTGGCCAGCGGCACCCCGGCCGCGGCCAGCGCGTCGAGGTCGTGGCCGTCGACGCCCACGGACGGCTGCTGCACGAACGCCAGCATGGGCGCGGCCTTGACCGCTTCGGCGTCCAGCGTGAGCGTGCCCGTCCAGTCGCCGAGCACGATCTCCGCCTCCGGGAGCGCCGCCAGGAGCCCGGCGCGGTCGCGGGGCGCCGGGACGCGCACGCTGACCCGGTCGCCGAGCGGCGCGAGCAGGCGGCGCATCACCTCTTCGGGCAGCGGCGGGAGGGCGAGCAGGTTCCAGGGTCTCATGCGCCTACGGTAAAGCTGCTGATCACCTGCCGCATCAGCTCCTGGTTGCGGCGCCACTGCCCCTCGGTGACCGTCCAGGACAGGATGTAGGCGGTGTCGCCGATCGCGACCGCCCTGCGCACCTCGCGGTAGCGCACGCCCGGCCTGACCCAGCGGGCGTCGCCCACCTCGCCGGCCGTCCAGGAGAACTCCCATTCCACAGCCCTGACGCCCTGGTGGGTGACCCGCCTGCGCCCGCGGTCGACGACGTCGACCGCGTTCTGCTTGAACGTCTCCTCGGAGTCGCGGATGATCTGGTGCGGGTCCAGCTCGGCGTAGACGGCCTCCACCCCGAGGTGCGCGCGGCTGTCCCTGCGGGTCCATTCGGTGTACGCCTCGGCGAGCGCGCCCCGCCAGCCCGTCGGCCGCATGATCGACCAGCCGTCCCGCGACTTCCACGCCCGCACGATCGGGACGGCCCTGCTCACGCTCGGCGTGGGCGTCGGCGAGGGGGTCGGCGTGGCCGTGGGGACCGGGGTGAGCGGGCTGCTGACCGCGGCCGGGCGCGTGGTGGTGCGCGGCGTGCCCTCCGCGGGGGCGGCGAACTCGAGGTAGGCGACCGTGCCGCCCGCGATCACCAGCACCGCCGCGGCGCCGGCCGCGAGCAGCGCCCGGCCGCGGCGCCGGCCCGGCTTCGTGTCGTCGAGGTGGTGGTCGTCGTTCGACGGCCGGGCCGCCATGATGGCCGCGAACAGCCGGTCGGCCTCCTCGGCGTCGATCCGGTCCTCGGGCTCCTTCTGCAGCAGGCCGCGCAGCACCTCGTGCAGGGCCGGCGGGATCCTGCGGTAGTCGGGCTCCTCGTTGAGCAGCGCGTTGAGGGTCGCCATGGGGTCGCCGCGCTCGAACGGCGAGCGCCCGACCATGCAGGCGTACAGGGTGGCTCCCAGCGACCACAGGTCGGAGGCGGGCCCGGCGTCGGCGGCGCGGACCCGTTCGGGCGCGAGGAAGCTCGGTGAGCCGGTGACCATGCCGGTCTGGGTGAGTGACGCGTCGCCCTCGGCGGTGGCGATGCCGAAGTCGGTGAGCACGGCCCGGCCGTCGTCGGCCAGCAGGATGTTGCTGGGCTTGACGTCCCGGTGCAGGATGCCGGCCTCGTGCGCCGCCTTCAGCGCGGACAGCACCTGACGGCCCACGCTCGCCGCCTCACGCACGGGCAGGGCGCCGGTGGTGAGCACGACCTCCTCGAGCGACGGGTGGCGTACGAGCTCCATCACGATCCACGGCCTGCCACCGTCCTCGGCCACGTCGTAGATCGCCACCACGGACGGGTGGTTGAGCTGGGCCGCGGTGCGCGCCTCGCGGGCCGTACGCAGGAGCTGCCGCTCCTGGTCGGCGGGCGAGAAGCCCTCGGGCAGCAGCAATTCCTTGATGGCCACCTGCCGATTGAGCAAGGTGTCGCGGCCTTCCCAGACCACGCCCATCCCCCCGCGGCCCAGTTCGCGCAGCAACTGGTAGCGCCCTGCGATGAGGTGGTTGCTCTCCGAAACCATGTCCTACCCCTGTAGCGGCGCGCACCCGCCACGGGACGACCGCTGGACGCGGCTGTCCGTGGAGGCGCGAACGCCTTCTGCAGACAACCACCGGACGCGGCTGCCCGTAGACCATCCGAACAGTGGGCAAGTTTCCCATACCTCCCCCATCTTCGCGGGACGGTCGCGAAGGTCGCGGGGCTCGGAAGGGCGGCTTGCCACGGGCGACCGAAGGTTGTTCTACTGGAGCTGGGTTCACACCGAGGAGACGTACATGCCTGATGATCGCCGCGGCCCGCTGGCCGGAGTGCGCGTGCTGGAACTCGCCGGACTCGCCCCAGGGCCGTTCGCCGGGATGATGCTAGCCGATCACGGCGCGGAAGTCCTGCGTGTGGACCGTGTCAGGGCCGTTTCCGACCGGCCGCGCGCCGACGTCATGGACCGCGGCAAGCACACCGTCGGGCTCGATCTGAAGGCTTCCGAGGGCGTGTCGGCGTTCAAGGAACTGGCGCGGCACGCCGACGTGGTGATCGAGGTGTTCCGGCCAGGGGTGGCCGAGCGGCTCGGCATCGGGCCGGACGACCTGCACGCCGTGAACGAACGGCTGATCTACGGCCGCATGACCGGCTGGGGGCAGGACGGGCCGCTCGCCCCCACGGCCGGGCACGACATCGACTATGTCGCCATCTCCGGCGTCCTGTCGATGCTGGGCCGCGAAGGGGACAAACCGACGCCGCCGATCAACATCCTCGGCGACTTCGCCGGCGGCGGGCTCATGCTCGCGTACGGAGTGCTGCTGGCCCTGTTCGAACGCGAGCGCACCGGCAGGGGCAGGGTGATCGACGCGGCCATGGTCGACGGCGCGGCCATCCTGTTCTCCATGTTCTACCAGGCCGTGCAGGGTGGCCACTGGGGTCCGCGCGGCACCAACCTCCTGGACACCGGCGCCCCGCAGTACGACACCTACGAGACGGCCGACGGCGAGTACGTCGCCGTCGGGTCGCTGGAACCGCAGTTCTGGGAGGCGATGGTCGCCCTGATGGGCCTGACCGACCTGCCCGACAGGAACGACAGGTCGCAGTGGCCGGCGCTGAAGGAGCGCCTCGCGGCGGAGTTCAGAACGCGGACGCGGGCCGAGTGGGAGGCGCTCTTCGAGGGTTCGGACGCGTGCGTCTCCCCCGTGCTGTCCATGGCCGAGGCCGCCGCGCACCCGCACAACGTCGCCAGGAACTCCTTCGTCGAGGTCGGCGGCGTCACCCATCCCGTGCCCGCACCCCGCCTGCAGGGCGTGCCCGCCCAGGACCTGTCGCCCGCCACCCGCCAGGCCGACCTGTCCGGCTGGGGGCTGTCGCAGGAGGAGGCGGACAAGCTGCGCGCGCAGGGAGTGCTCGCCTAGCGTGCCCTCGCCGCGGTGTAGTCCTTCGGCGTGATCGAGTCGTGCAGGCGTACGCCCTTGGCGCCGGCCTTGCTCACCGCCCTGGTCACGGCCGCCGGCAGGTGGCCGACCAGTCGCGCGCCCTGGGCCAGCGCCCACAGCTGGAACCGGCTGCCGGGCACCAGGCTCCTGGCGGCGGAGACCGCGAAGGCCCGGCTGCGGCGTACGTACGCGCCGATCTCCGCCTCGTAGGCGGGGAAGGCCCGTGTGTGGTCGCCGTCGTGGGCGGCCAGCTCGCCCGCCAGGACGTACGCCCCCACGACCGCCAGGCTCGTGCTGCCGCCCACGGCCGGTCCCGGACAGTAGCCGGCGTCGCCGGCCAGCGTCACCCTGCCGCGTGACCAGGTGTCCATGCGGAGCTGGGTGATCGAGTCGAAGTAGAAGGCCTCCGCACGGTCCAGCTCCTCCATGAGCCGCGGCACCTCCCAGCCCGCGTCGGTGAAGTGCGCACGCAGCCATTCCTTCTGGCGGGCGACATCCCTGTGGTGGCAGTCGAGCGGCTCCGGCGTCCTGAACAGGAACACCGCCCGCGCGTCGGCCAGCTGCCGCGCGCCGTACAGCGCGGCCATCCTGCCGACCCCCACCAGGCCCTCCATCCGGCCGTCGAGCCCCAGATAATCGGGCACCGAGGCGACCGCCAGGTAGGCGCCGATCCACTCGGTAAAGCGCGACTCGGGGCCGAAGACCAGGCGGCGCACGTTGGAGTGCAGGCCGTCGGCGCCGATCACCAGGTCGTACGCGCCCGTCCTGCCGCTGTCGAAGACGACCTCCCCGCCGTCCGAGATGGAGGCGATGGAGTCGCCGAAGACGTAGCCGACGTCGTGGCGGGTGGCGTCGTAGAAGATCTCGCTCAGGTCGTCGCGCATGATCTCGACGTGGCGGTCGGAGACCGCGGAGAAGACGCGGCGCGCGTCCACATTCACGGGGCGGGCGCGCCCCTCCCTGTACATGGTGAGCAGCTCCGTGCCGGTTTTCCTGGCCAGGACCTGCTCCAGCACGCCCATCTCCTCGACGATGTCCATCGCGGGCCGGAACAGGTCGACGGCGTGGCCTCCCGCCTTCCGTAGCGCGGGAGCACGTTCCACGACCGTGACCTCGAAGCCGTACCTGCGCAGCCAGTACGCCAGCGCCGGGCCCGCCACGCTCGCACCCGAGATGAGGACTTGCACCGCACTTCTCCTTACTTAACGGATGGTAAGTGCGAGGCTAGCATGTGTCCTTACTTAACGGAAGGTAAGCGATAGGCTTGGGCCCATGTCCAGTGACACCAAGGCCCGCATCCAGGCGGTCGCCCGCGAACTGTTCGTCGAGCAGGGCGTGCGCAACACCAGCCTGCGCCAGATCGCCGACCGGCTGGGCATCACCAAACCCGCGCTCTACTACCACTTCGCCTCGCGCGACGACCTGGTGCGCAGCATCGTCGCGCCGATGATCGACGACAACGACAGGTTCGTCGCCACGCGGGCGCCCGGCGACCCGCACGAGCTCCTGGGCGACTACTTCGAGCTGATCTGGCAGCACCGGCAGGTGCTCGTCATGGTGATCAGGGAACTGGCCACGCTCGGCCAGCTCGACCTGGCCGAGCGCATGTTCGCATGGCGGCGCCGGCTCGTCACCCTGCTGCTCGGCCCGGACCTCACCCGCGAGCAGCTCATCAGGGCCACGGTGGCGCTCGGCGGGATAGCCGACTGCGCGGTCGAATACGCCGACCTGCCGATCGAGGAGGTCAAGCCGACGGCCGTCCGGGCGGCCGCCGCCGCGCTCGACCTCTGAGCGCCGCCCGGCCGCCGCCGGGGCCGGTCAGAGCGCGATGTACAGGTCGGCTCCGTCGCGGTGGTGCACCTCCAGGTCCGTGGTGAACGCGCGCGCCGGCGAACCGCCCGACTCGGCGTACTGCCGCACCTGCTGCCACGCCTCCGCCAGCGCCTGCGGCATCGAGCCACGGGCCTCCAGCTTCAGCGACTTCGCCGCCGGCACCCGTACGGCCACCATGCCCTCGGGCAGCCGCGGCACCGTACGCACGTTGATGCCCACGATCTGGGTGAAGGCCCCGTTGTGGTCGCTCTCGTAGTCTGTCAGCACGGCGTAGAGGTTCTCGTCGACCCGTCCCGGCACGTGCGCGAAAGCCCCCGGCGCACCCGCCCTCTTCCACAGCGCGGGCAGCTTGGCCCGTGCCGGATCCTTCTCGTCGGCGTTCGTGGTACGCACGGCGAAGCCGACCACGGTCAGCTCAGCCCGTTCGGTGACGTCCACAGGCCCTCCCTCCCCCAAAAGTGTCCCGGCCGATCATAAGCCCCCGAGAAAGGGGGAAACCTCTTGGCACACCCTGTCACCACATAAGATGGATGAACGTGAAATTTCTCAACGACCTCGAGCCTCCGTACGATTTGACCTACAGCGACGTGTTCATGGTCCCGTCGCGTTCCTCGGTCGGCTCGCGGCTCGCGGTCGACCTCTCGTCCAACGACGGCACCGGCACCACCATCCCCCTCGTCGTGGCCAACATGACCGCGGTCGCCGGCCGGCGCATGGCAGAGACCGTGGCCCGCCGCGGCGGCATCACCGTGATCCCCCAGGACATCCCGCTGGACGTCGTGGCCGACGTGGTCGACTGGGTCAAGAAACGTGACCTCGTCCACGACACGCCGCTCACCCTCACCCCGCACGACACGGTCGGCGAGGCGCTGCGCCTGCTGCCCAAGCGGGCGCACAACGCCGTCATCGTCGTCGACTGGGACAACCAGCCCGTCGGCGTCGTGACCGAGGCCGACTGCGAGGGCGTGGACATGTACACCCAGCTCTCCGAGGTCATGTCGAGCGAACTGCTGACACTGCCCGCCGGGCTCGACCCGCGCACGGCCTTCGACCGGCTGCACGAGGGCCGGCACCGGCTGGCGCCCATCGTCGACGCCGACGGACGGCTGGTCGGCATCCTCACCCGCATGGGCGCGCTGCGCGCCACCCTCTACCAGCCCGCCGTCGACCCCCAGGGACGCCTGCGCATCGCGGCGGCCGTCGGCGTCAACGGCGACGTCGCCGCCCGGGCCAAGGAACTCATCGACGCCGGCATCGACTGCCTGGTCGTCGACACCGCGCACGGCCACCAGGACAAGATGATCTCCGCCCTGCGCGCCGTCAAGGCGCTCGACACCCCCGTGCCCGTGGCGGCCGGGAACGTGGTGACCGCCGAGGGCGTGCGCGACCTGGTCGACGCCGGGGCCGACATCGTCAAGGTCGGCGTGGGACCCGGCGCCATGTGCACCACGCGGATGATGACCGGGGTCGGCCGGCCGCAGTTCTCCGCCGTCGTCGAATGCGCGGCCGAGACCCGGCGGCTGGGGCGTCACGCCTGGGCCGACGGCGGCGTGCGCCACCCGCGCGACGTGGCCCTGGCGCTGGCCGCGGGGGCGTCCAACGTGATGATCGGATCCTGGTTCGCGGGGACGTACGAGTCGCCGGGGGACACCCGTACCGACGCCAACGGGCGCAAGTACAAGGAGAACTTCGGCATGGCCTCCGCGCGGGCCGTCCGGCTCAGGACGGCCGACGACTCGGCGTTCGAACGGGCCAGGAAGGCGGTGTTCGAAGAGGGCATCTCGACGTCCAGGATGTACCTGGATCCGAAGCGGCCCAGCGTCGAGGACCAGATCGACGCCATCGTGGCCGGGCTGCGCTCGGCGTGCACGTACGCGGGCGCCTCGAACCTGGAGGAGTTCCACCAGCAGGCGGTCGTCGGGGTGCAGAGCTCGTCCGGCTACGCGGAGGGCATGCCCCTGCACCAGAGCTGGTGAGCGCCGCGACTCGTCGCCACGGTGACGGCGAGACACGGTCCCGGGCGGATCAGGTGGCCGGCGGGCCGTAGATCTCCGGGATGCCGCGCCTTCCCCCTCCCCGGCCGTGAGCGCACACCGAACCGTGAGGCCATAGAGTCGTCGGGTCAGTTCTCATACCCGACAGGAGCACTTCGTGGCACTCGAGAAGCCCGAGATCGACTTCCCCGGGGGCAACCCGCCCGCCGACCTGGAGATCGTCGACCTGACCGTCGGCGACGGCGAGGAGGCCAAGTCCGGCCACAACGTACGCGTCCACTACGTGGGCGTCGCGTTCTCGACCGGGGAGGAGTTCGACGCGTCGTGGAACCGCGGCGAGGCGTTCGAGTTCCCTCTGGGCGGCGGCCGGGTCATCGCCGGCTGGGACCAGGGCGTCGCGGGCATGAAGGTGGGCGGCCGGCGGAAGCTGGTCATCCCGCCGCACCTCGGCTACGGCAGCCGCGGCGCGGGCGCCCGCATCAAGCCCAACGAGACGCTCATCTTCGTCGTCGACCTGCTCGGCGTCAGCTAGCGTTTCCCTCCTTCCGGGAACGCCCTCCACGGCCACCCGGTCGGAAGCCGGTCCCGAAGGCCACCTTCCAGCACAGGGGCACCCTTCGGGCCCGGCACAGGCCCGACGCCTCCGGCCGCGTACGAACCGCCGCGAACCGCCGCCGGCGTTTCCGGGGCCGGGCAGAGGCGCTGCGCACGAGCCACCACAGGTTCGAGGCGAGCACGGCCCGAAGCAGGCACGGCCCGAGGCAGGGCACAGCCCGATCGAGCACCGCCCGAGGCAGGCACCGCCCGAGGCGGGCACGGCTCGCGGGGCGCTCAGGCTCCTCCCGGGCGCGTGAACCGGGTGAATCACAGTAAATCCTTGCGACCCGGTGGGCGGAAATGTCGGCCGCGTGAGGCACCATAGGCGTGTGCTTCTGATCGACGTGGTGCGGGTGTCCGAGGCGGTGGCGCGCACGTCCTCCCGGCTGGGCAAGATCGGTCATCTGGCGGAGCTGCTGGGCCGGGTCGGCCCCGACGAAGCGGAGATCGCGATCTCCTATCTCTCGGGCGAGCTGCCCCAGCGGCAGGTGGGCGTCGGCTGGCGCACGCTGGAGGATCTCCCGCAGCCCAAGCTGGCCGCCACCGCCACGCTGACCGCCGTCGACGCGTTGCTGAGCAGGATCAAGGCGGTGTCCGGGCAGGGGTCGCAGGCGGCGCGCAGGACGCTGGTGGCCGAGCTGTTCGCGGGGCTGACCAGCCAGGAGCAGCAGTTCATGCGCCGGCTGCTCCACGGGGAGCTGCGGCAGGGCGCACTCGACGGGGTGATGATCGAGGCGGTGGCCAAGGCGTCGGGTGCCCCGGCGAGCGACGTCCGCCGCGCGCTCACGCTGCGCGGTTCGCTCCCGGCGGTCGGAGCCGCCGCGCTGGCCGGCGGAGTGACGGCGCTACACGCGTTCCGGCTGGAGGTCGGGCGGGCGGTCTCGCCCATGCTGGCGGGCAGCGCGCCCAACGTGGCGGCCGCCCTGGAGAAGGCGGGCACGCCCGCGGCCCTGGAGTGGAAGCTCGACGGGGTCCGTGTCCAGGCGCACCGGGCGGGATCGGAGGTCAAGGTCTTCACCCGCACTCTCGACGACATCACACCGCAGGTTCCCGAGCTGGTCGAGGCCGTGCTGGAGATGCCCGCGGACGATCTGGTGCTCGACGGCGAGGTGATCGCCCTGCGTCCCGACGGGCGGCCGCACGCCTTCCAGGTGACGGCGAGCCGGGTGTCCAGCAAGACCGACGTCGCCCGGCTGCGTGAGCGCACGCCGCTCAGCGTGTTCTTCTTCGACGCGCTGCGGGCCGACGGCGCCGACCTGCTCGACCAGCCGTACGCACAGCGCCAGGAGGCGCTGGCCCGCCTGGTCCCGCCGGATCTGCTGACCCCGCGGCTGGTCACCGGCGAGGTGGCGCAGGCCGAGCAGTTCTTCACCGACGTGGTGAAGGCCGGCCACGAAGGGCTGGTGGTCAAGTCCCTGGCCTCCCCCTACGCGGCGGGCCGCCGCGGCGCCGGCTGGATCAAGGTCAAGCCGCGTCACACGCTCGACCTGGTCGTGCTGGCCGCCGAGTGGGGCCACGGGCGGCGTCAGGGCAAGCTGTCCAATCTCCACCTCGGGGCCAGAGACCCCGAAGGCGGCTTCGTGATGCTCGGCAAGACGTTCAAGGGCATGACGGACGAATTGCTGGCCTGGCAGACCGAGCGTTTCCTTGAGCTCGCCGAGGGCCCCACGGACGGCTGGACGGTCCAGGTGCGTCCTGAGGTGGTCGTGGAAATCGCCTTCGACGGGGTGCAGCGTTCACCCCGCTACCCGGGCGGCATGGCCCTCCGGTTCGCCCGCGTCCTGCGCTACCGCCCCGACAAACGGGTCGAGGACGCCGACACGGTGGAGACCGTACGCGCGCTGATGTTGTGATCCGTACGGCCTGCCCGCACAGGCCGTCGGAGGATCCGACGCGGTCACACCCTCGACAGGCGGCCCCGCACCTTCGGGGCACGGCCGAGAACGCGCACAGACCAGCACCCACGCAACCGGAAGTGCGCACAGAACCACCAACCACGCAACACAACCGCGAAAGCGCCCAGAAGCGCC
>NZ_SMLD01000136.1:0-25242 GCF_004352805.1 Nonomuraea mesophila | reverse complement strand
GCCCCACCCGTCGACCGGACTCCCAGCCCGGCCACACCCCTCAACCAGGCTCACAACCCGGCTACGGGCCTCAACCAAGCTCCCAGCCCGGTTACGGGCCCCAGCCCGGCTCACAACCCGGCTACCGGCCTCAAGCCGATCCACAGCCCGGCTATGGGTCGCCGCCGCAGTTCGGGCATCCGTCACCCGACTACGATCAGCCCTCCGGCTTCGGCCAACCCCCACCGTACGGGCAACCGCCGCCCGGTCCGTACGGACAGCCGCCGCACCACGGCGGGCCCGGGCCGTACGGACAGCACCCCCAGTACGGCGCGCAACACCTGTACGGGCCTCAGGGCGAGCAGCCGCCATTCCCGCCCCGCATCGACCCGAAGGCCGTGACGCCGCCCCTGTGGTGGCTGGGAGCCGTCTGGGGTGTGGCGGCCGTGTGCCTGATCGCCGCCGCCGTCCTGCTGGCCGGCGTCGGGGCCGGCGCGTCCGGCCTGGCGCCGACCCGAACGTTCGCGTCGGGCGAAAGCGTCACGGTGCCGGTCGACCCCGCCGACCGGCCCGCCGTCTACATCGCCAGCGACAGAGCGGTCAACTACGCGTGCGAGATCTCCGGCGGCCCAGGACCGGCGAGGCTGGCCAAGACCGCGGACGCCCCCGAGGTCACGGAGGGCGGGACGGTCTGGCAGCAGTTCCTCGTCATCAACGCGCCCGCCAAGGGCGACTACCGGCTCACGTGCGTCAACCGGGAGCGGGCCCCCGTCCGGTACGGCGTCGGCAGGGACGCGGCCTCCGCCGCCGGCGGTACGGCCACCCCGTTGCTGATGGGGGGCGCCGGGCTGCTCGCCGGGGTCATCGGCACGGCCGTCGTCCTGGCAGGCAGGGCGGCGTCGCGCAAGCGCCTTGCGGTCGGCGGGTGATTTGCTACCGTCCCCGTGTGTACGAGGGCGATGTACTGGCGGGGAATTGGCGTCGGCCGGGCAAGGGCAAGATCCCGAAAGTGCCCGCCGAGCCGGAGCTCGTCGTGGAGGACGCCGACAGCGGCTTCTGCGGCGCGGTCGTGGCCTGTGACAAGGAGGCCGTCACACTCGAGGACCGGTTCGGCAAGCGCCGGCTGTTCCCGCTCGCGCCCGCCGCGTTCCTGCTGGAAGGCAAACCCGTGACACTCGTACGCCCTGCGGCGGCCCCCGCGGGCCCCACGCGCAGCGCGTCGGGCTCGATCGCCGTCCAGGGGCTGCGGGCCAGGGTGGCCAGGCAGAGCCGGATCTACGTGGAGGGCGTGCACGACGCCGCCCTCGTGGAGAAGATCTGGGGCCACGACCTGCGGGTCGAAGGGGTGGTGGTCGAATACCTGGAGGGCGTGGACCACCTTCCCGCCATCGTGGAGGAGTTCGGCCCCGAGCCGGGCCGCCGTCTCGGTGTGCTGGTCGACCATCTCGTCCCGGGCTCCAAGGAGAGCCGGATCGCCGCCGAGATCACCTCGCCCGACGTGCTCGTCGTGGGGCACCCGTACGTCGACATCTGGCAGGCCGTCAAACCATCCGTACTGCGCATTCCCGGCTGGCCCGACGTGCCGCGCGGAGTGCCGTGGAAGGAAGGCGTGATCGCGGCCCTGGGCTGGCGCATGGAGCCCGCCCAGGCATGGCGGCGCATCCTCGGCGCCGTGTCCACCTACACCGACCTGGAGCCGGAACTGCTCGGCCGGGTCGAAGAACTGATCGACTTCGTTACGGAGACACCGTGAGCCAGGATCCCCAGCCGCCTCCCGACGACGATCGCACCCGCAGGGTGTCGGCGTCGGACCTACAGCCGGACCACAGCTCCGGCCCTCAGTCCCCCGGCCACCACCCTGGCTACGGCGGTCAACCGGCTTCCCAGCCCGGCTACGGCCCGCAACCCGGCTCCCAGCCCGCCTACGGCGAACAGCCCTACGGACACATGCCGGACTCGCAACCCGGCTACGGAGCCCAACCGGGTTACGGCGGACAACCGGGTTACGGCGGGCAGCCGGGTTACGGTGAGCAGCCCGGCTACGGCGGACAACCGGGCTACGGTGAGCAGCCCGGCTACGGAGGTGACTCCGGATACGGGGGCCAGCCCGGTTACGGTGGCCAGCCCGGTTACCCGCCCCAGCCCGGTCAGGGGTACGGCGCTCCCCCGCCTGGTTACGGCGCCCGGCCCGGCCACGGCTACCCCGGCGCACCCGGCGCCCCTCAGGAACCGTACGTCCCGGGCCGTTTCGGTCCCCGCCCGGGCACCGACGACACGTCGATGGCCATGATCGCGCACCTTCTGGGCCTGCTGGCGTCGTGGATCGGCCCCCTGGTCATCTACCTCATGAAGAAGGACGAGTCGCCCTACGTACGCGACCAGGCGGCCGAGGCGCTCAACTTCCAGATCACGATGTTCATCGGCTACCTCATCTCGAGCATCCTGATGATCGTCTTCGTCGGCGTCCTGCTGCTGCCGGTGGTCTGGATCGTGTCGTTGATCTTCCACATCCAGGCGGCCATGGCCACGAACAAGGGGCAGATGTACCGCTATCCGATCGCCATCCGCATGATCACCTAGACGAGCAGGTCCCGGACGAGGGCATCGGCGAGCAGCCGTCCCTGGAGCGTGAGCACCATCCGCCCCGACCGGAACGCCGCCGGTTCGAGCAGCCCGCGCGCCAGCGCGCTCGCCACGGTGGGACGCGCGGCGGGTGCGACGTCGGCGAGCGGGTAGCCGGAGGCCAGCCGCAGCTCCAGCATCAGGCGTTCGGCCTCGCGATCGCCTGTGTCCAGCACCTCGCGGGCGTGCGCGGGCGAGACGCCCCCGGCCAGCCGCTGGGCGTAGGCGGCCGGGTGTTTGACGTTCCACCAGCGGGTGCCGCCGACGTGGCTGTGCGCGCCGGGGCCGGCGGCCCACCAGTCGCCGCCGGTCCAGTAGAGCAGGTTGTGCCGGCAGCGCGCCGCGTCGGAGCCGGCCCAGTTGGACACCTCGTACCAGCGCAGACCTGCCTGCGACAACATCTCGTCGGCGATCAGGTAGCGGTCGGCGGCCACGTCGTCGTCGGGCATGGGCAGCTCGCCCCGCCGGATCCTGGCCGCGAGCCTGGTGCCCTCCTCGACGATCAGGGAGTAGGCCGACACGTGGTCGGGCCCGGCCTCGATCGCCGCGGCCAGGGTGGCCCGCCAGTCGTCGTCGGACTCGCCGGGCGTGCTGTAGATCAGGTCGAGGTTGACGTGCTCGAACCCGGCCGCCCTCGCCTCGCGTACGGCCTCGGCCGCGCGCCCCGGTGTGTGCCCGCGTTCCAGCACCCGCAGTACGTGCTCGCGTGCGCTCTGCATGCCGAAGCTGACCCGGTTGAACCCGCCGTGGCGGAGTTTGTCGAGGTAGGAGGGGTTGACGGACTCCGGGTTGGCCTCGGTCGTCACCTCGGCCCCCGGCCGCAACCCGAACTCCGAGCCGATCGCGCCCAGGATCCTGGCCAGGTCTTCCGGAGGCAGCAGAGTGGGTGTGCCCCCGCCGAAGAACACCGTCTCGACCGGCAGCTCCGCCTGGCCGAGCACGCGGCGCGCGAGCCGGATCTCCGCGACGACCGTGTCGGCGTAGTCGCGGCGGGAGGCGCCGGGGCCGAGTTCGGCGGCGGTGTAGGTGTTGAAGTCGCAGTAGCCGCAGCGGGTCACGCAGAACGGCACGTGCACGTAGAAGCCGAACGGACGCTCGCCGAGCCCGCTCAGGGCTCCGGCGGGCAGCTCGCCCGTGGCGGGCGCGGGATCGCCGTCAGGCAGGGTGGATGGCACGCCTTCCAGTCTGCCCGCATCCGCGGAGTGCTCCGGCTTCGGATGGCGACATCATCCGGATTGTGGCAACATCTCGACCATGCCACAGAGAGCAGGAGCACCGACCGTACGCGCCCGGCAGGCGCGCCCAAGGCCGCGGAGGACCACACCATGACCCCGCCCCACCGCACCAGGATGCTGGTGCTCCACGCCCTGCGCTGCGCCGGTCATGCCGGGCTCCCCCGGGTGAGCGCGGTCACCGGCCTGGACGAGTCCGAGGCCGAGTCCGAGCTGATCGATCTCGCGGTCGCCGGTCTCGTCACGCATTCGGCCGACGGGTTCAACGTGTGGGGCCTGACGGACGCCGGCCGGACCGCGGACGCCAAGTGGACAGCGGACGAGCTCGAAGCGGATGGCGCACGCCCCGCCGTCGCCGCCGCCTACGAGCGCTTCCTCGCGCTCAACACGGAACTGCTCGATCTCTGTACGGCCTGGCAGCTGAGGCCACTCGACGGCGTCATGACCGTCAACGACCACGGCGACCCGGCGTACGACCATCGTGTCCTCGACCGGTTCGCCGACTTCGACCGCAGAGCCGCGATCGTCTGCGCCGAGCTGGCCGCGGCGCTGCCGCGCTTCGGCCGCTACCGGACCCGCCTGGCCGAGGCCCTCGACCGTGCGCACGCGGGCGAGCTCGATTACGTGGCCGACCACATCTCGTCGTCGTACCACATCGTGTGGGCCCAGTTGCACGAAGACCTGCTCGCGACGCTGGGGATCCCCCGATGAGGTGGATCCGGACGCTCTCCGCGCGGGCCGAGGAGGGCGCGCAGACCCTGGGGGCCAAGGCGCACGGCCTGGTGACGCTGCACCGGCTGGGGTTGCCGGTGCCCGCCGGGTTCGTCGTCACCGTCGAGGCATGCCGGGAGTTCCTGCGTACGGGCCGCCTTCCCGGCGGCCTCGACGAGGAGCTCGCGATCGCCATGGCCGGCCTGGAGGCCGCCACCGGGCGCAGGTTCGGCGGAAGCCGGGGGCCGCTGACCGTGTCGGTACGCTCCGGGGCGAGCGTGTCGATGCCCGGCATGATGAACACCGTCCTGAACCTCGGCCTCACGCCCGAGGCCGAGGCGGGCCTGGCGGCCGAGACCGGCGACCCGGAGTTCGCCGCGGACGCGCGGCTGCGGTTCCTGTCGAGCTTCGCGTCCGCGATCACGCCGGACGTGACCGCGGGCTCCGGCGCCGCAGCGGGGCCGCGGAGCGTTGACGCCGGGAAACCCGCCGGGCGACCCGGCGGCCGCACGGTCCCGGACGACGCCTCCGGGCAGCTTGGACGGGCGATCGAGGCCGTCTTCTCGTCGTGGGACACACCGCGCGCACGGACGTACCGCGACCTGCACGGCATCCCGCACGACCTCGGCACGGCCGTGATCGTGCAGGCGATGGTGTACGGCAACCGCGACGACCACAGCGGCACCGGCGTCGCCTTCAGCCGTGACCCCAACACCGGGGAGAACGTCCCGTTCGGCGACGTCATGTTCGGGCACCAGGGCGAGGACGTCGTCTCGGGCCGAGCGGCACCCCGGCCCCTGCACGAACTCGCCGGTCGGGAACCGGCCGTGTGGACCGCCCTGACGGAGGCGCTGAGCCGCGTCGGAGCCGGCTACCGCGACGCGTGCTACGTCGAGTTCACCTTCGAGTCCGGCGCGTTGTGGCTGTTGCAGGCGCGGCCCGCCCGTCTCGCCGGGGCCGCCGCCGTACGCGTCGCGACCGACCTCGCCGACGAGCGCGTGATCACCCGGAACGAAGCGCTGCTGCGGGTCTCGCCGCGCCATCTCCGGCACGTACGCACGCCCCGCATCGCGGCACCCGCGCGGGCCGACATCCTGGCCCGCGGGCTCGGGGCCTGTCCGGGGGTCGCGGCCGGCAGGGTGGCGACCACGACGGAGGCCGCGGTGCGCATGGCCGCCGACGGCCCTGTCGTCCTGGTGCGCCCGGAGACGTCCCCGCACGACATGCGCGGCCTGGCCGCCGCCGCGGGCATCGTCACGGCGCGCGGCGGGCCGGCCAGCCACGCCGCGGTCGTCGCACGGTCGATGGGCAAACCCGCCGTGGTCGGCGTCACCGGCCTCGTCGTCGAGGCCGCCTCACTGACCGCCGATGGCCGTACCGTCAGCGAGGGCACCCTTGTCACCATCGACGGGACCAGCGGCGAGGTCGTCCTCGGCACCCCCGCCGTCTCCACCAGCACGGCCGACGCCTGCCTGCGGCGGCTGCTGGCCTGGGCGGACGACGTGTCGGGCGACCATTCCGAGCGCGAGGAGGCCCACCGCCTCAGCGCCGCCCACGCCGCCCTCGGCCGCGACAAGACGTACTGACCACAGGGGGTCAGGTGCGAGCCGACCCGGCAACGGGACTCGGACGCCTGCGCCGACCCGCTGCGCCGGAAGAAACGTCCGCACCCGACCCACCTGCCAGGACGCCCGCACCCGACCCACCACGCCAGGACGGACCTCCGCACCGCACCCGACCCTGCCGCGACGGACGCCCACGCCCCGCCCCACCGTGCCAGGACGGACCTCCTCACCCGACGCGTGCGCACCACCTCCCCGGCCTCCACGAAGCTCACGGCCGGACTCCCGGCCCGAATCCCGTCCAGCGGAGGTCGGCCGGGAGGTGACCCATGTCGTTGTAGAGCAGCACCGCCGGCGCCGCGCCGTCGTCATAGTCGATCGCGGTCAGCGCCGTGTTGCCGCAGCCCAGCCCCAGCCACCGTGCCGGCGGCGCGTCGAGGGCGTGCCGCACCAGCCAGCCGACCTGGTGGGCGTGGGTGACCAGGACCTCATGGCGCTCGGTCCGCGCGGGACGCGCGAAGCGGCCGATCAGGTCAGCCGCGCGTCGTGCGCCGTCGGCCGCCTCGTCCGGGTCGTACCCTTCGAAGAAGGCCGCCCACTCCGGCGGGATCTCGTCGGGCACATGCGGCACGTGGTCGATCAGCTCGGCCGCCTCCCGCACAGGGACCCCTGGCAGGCGCTCGCCGATGAGCTCCACCGAGCGCGCCGCCCGGGGCAGCGGCGAGTGCCACACCGCGTCGACCGGCAAGCGGGCGAGGCGATCGGCCACCAGTTCCGACTGTCGCTGCCCCACGTCGGTCAGCCTGCCGAAGGGGTCGGCCGCGCCGTGCCGCACCACATACACATGCCGCGTCGCCACCACCACACCACCAATGGTCTGAACATCCCAATGTTCACACCATCTCATGATCCCGCGGACGCGCCAGGGTCGAGCTGCGACTCCCCGTCGAACCCCGCCAGCTGTAACAACGTCTCCAGTGCCGCCTGCCTGGCCTCCTCGACCGAGTCACCGCGCTCCCCGAAACACTCGGCGGCCACGTCGAGCACCGCCGTCAACACGGCCGCGTCGGGATAGGGCACGTCGACGAGGACCGTGCCGTCGCCCCCCTCCTCCTCCGGCGAGGCCAGGTGGTGGCGCAGCAGCCTGCGGGTCTCCTCCGCCACAGCCACCCCCAGCACCGCAGCACGCTCGAACCGCTCAGAAGCGATCACGTCACCCTCCTATCGCACAGGTGTTCGGCTACTGAAGGTAGAGGGCGCCACCGACAGAATCCCTTGCGCCCACGGCGATCCCGCTCCGCACGCCCGCACCGCTCCGGTCCGCACGCCCGCACCGCACCGCTCGGCACGCGCGCACGTTGGTTATGCTCGAACGGTGCACGAGCCGATCATCGAAACAGCCGGGCTCGGGGTCGATCGGGGCGCCAATCCCGTGCTGCGGGACGTACGACTGACCGTGTCACCAGGCGAGATCGTGGCGGTGATCGGGCCCAACGGGTGCGGGAAGTCGACGCTGCTCCGCTGCCTGGCCGGCCTCCAGCCCGCCACGTCGGGCGAGGTCCGGGTGTTCGGGGAGCCGCCCGCCGACGACGCCCGCTTCTGGAGCCGGGTCGCGCTGCTGGGCGACGAGCCGGCCTGGTATCCGGGGCTCACCGCGCGCGAGCACCTTGAGCTGATGGGCACGGTGTACACCGCTCCCCGCATGACGCCCGACGCGGCGCTCGACGTGTTCGCCCTGGTGGAGCGGGCCGACGCGGTCCCGCTGAACCTGTCCACCGGCCAGCGCCAGCGCCTGTGCCTGGCCGCCACGCTGCTCAGGCCGAGCACGCTGCTCCTGCTGGACGAGCCGGAACGCGGGCTCGACGCCGCCTTCCGTTCCCGCCTGGCCACGCTCCTCGGCGACTACACGGCCGAGGGCGGCACCGTCGTCATGGCCACCCACGACGAGGTTCTGGCCGCGCACGCCCGCCAGGTCTCCCCGTCGGGCGTCACCGCATGACGGGCTCGCACCCGCCCATGGCGTCCGGAGTGGGGCAGGTACGCGCCTACCTGCGCTCGCGCGGCCGCGCCCCCGTCAGCCTCGCCGACCGGTACGTCACCGTGTTCTGCCTCGCGATGCTGACCGCCGTGGCCGGTCACCCCGTTTCCACCATGATCGGCGACCTGGCCGGGCCGGCCGATCCCGCGCGTACGGGCGCGGGCGTGGCGCTGGTGGCGCTGGCTCTGACGGGTTTCCTGTCCGTCGCCAGGGCAGCGGGCCCGGTGCTGCTGCCCGCTCCCGACGCGACCTGGCTGCTGCTCACCCCGCTGAACCGGCGAGATCTGCTCGGCCGCACCGCCCGGGCGCTCCTCGTGGTGGCGGTCGTGGCCGGCCTCGTGCTGGGGCTGGGCGCGCTGGCGGTACTGGGCGCTCCTGACCAGCTCGTGTGGCGGCTGCTCGCCGCGCTGGCGCTCGGTGTCTCGGCGACCGTGGGCGGGATGGCGCTGGCGTTGCTCGGCCAGGCGTCCCAGTCGTGGCAGGTCTGGCTGACCGTCGCGATCGCCGGGCTGGTCGTGCTGGCCGTGCTGGCCATGAGCGGGCAGTTGCGTACGGTGCTGGCGGTCGCGGCGGCCGCGCCGCTGTCCGCGGTCACGGCCGTCACCGCGGGCGGCGCCGTGCTCTCCGCCCTGCTCGCACGTCTGGCGTGGGCGGCGCTCGGCCGGATCCCCGCCCGCGCCCTGGTCAGCGCCTCCACCCGCGCGGGCCACGTGAGCAGCGCGGCCACGACGCTCGATCCGGGCGCGCTCACCTGGATCGCCGAGGACAACCACTGGCGCACCAGGACGCTCACCTCGCGCCGCTGGCCGTCGATGCCCGCGCCGTTCGCCCTGGCCTGGCACGACTGGCTCCGCCTGGCCCGCAGGCCCCGGCGGCTCGCGGGCATGGCGGCGACGGCCGCGCTGCCGGCCGTGCTGGCCCAGGCGGGCCTCGCCCCCGCGGTGTCGTGGGCCGCCGTGCTGGCGGGAGCGCTGGCCGCGGCCTGCACCGGCGTGTCCGGGGCGCGCAGGGACAACGACAACCCGGTCATGGCACGGCTGATGGGAGTGGGCAGGCGCCCGGCACTGGCGGCCAGGGCCGTGCTTCCCGTGCTGCTGAGCGGCGTCTGGGCGGTCCTGGCCGTGACCGTGCTGACGCTGACCGGGCCGGCGCTGGGCGGCTGGTTCGCGGCGCAGGCCGCCGCAGGAGGGGCATGGTGGCTGCTCGGGCCGCTGGCCGCTCCGGCGCTCGCCGCCGGCGCGCTGCGGATGGCCAGGCGCAGCCCCATCGACCATTCCATGCCGGTCCTCGACACCCCGGGCGGCGCGATCCCCACCGGGCCGCTGATCTGGGCGGCCACGGGCGTGGACCTGGCCGTGGCCGGGTGCCTGCCGGCCCTGTCGGCGCCGCTGATCCCCCCGGGCGTCCTCGGCGCCGTCGTGGCGGCCCAGGGCGTGGCCGGCGTGCTGGTCCTGCTGGGTTACGTGCTGCGCGCCGGCAGGGCAGGCTGACCGGCGCTCAGGCGACGTAGACGTCGCTGGGCACGCCACCGTACGGAATCGTGCGGTCCTTGTGCATGCCCGCCTTCTCCGCCACCTTCCGCGACGGCTCGTTGACCTCGCGGATCACGGCCACGACCGGACCGTCCAGCGCCTTCCCCACCCGCAGCGCCGCCCTGGCCAGTTCCAGCGCGTATCCCTGCCCCCACGCCGACGGCCGGAAGCGGTAGTACAGGTTGAACACCTCTTGCCGGTCGACGACCGCCCGGCGCAGGCCGCCGAAGCCGAGCACGTGCGACTGGCCGGCGCGGCGCGCGGCCCAGTAGCCGAGCCCCCGCTCCTCCCAGTCGGCCAGCCACAGGTCCAGCATGGCGCGGCTGGACTCCAGGTCGGTCACGGGACCGCCGGGGTGGTAGACGCTCGTACGCGGATCCGAGTGGATCTCGTGCACGGCGTCGAGATCGTCGGCGGTGACCCGGGAAAGGACCATTCGCGCCGTCCGTACCACTTCCATGCTTTTAGACTAGTCTGTACGATCGCTAGGCAATAGATGCCGATCGATGGGCGATGTCATGGACGTACCGAAGCTCCAGTCCTCGTTGCGGCTCATCGCGCGCGGGCTGGAGGAGCTCGCCGCCGCGCTGGGCGAACCGGAATCGAGCGAGGACGAACGTACGGCGCGCGTCATCGAGGAGTGGGGGCGGCGCGGGCTCACCCAGAAGGAGGCGTCGGCGCTGTTCCAGCGGCACGGGTTCGCCCCGCAGACGACCGGCGGGTGGGCACGCGGCGACTGGGTGGAGATCGGCGACGACGGCCTGCGCTATCTCACCGCCCGCTCGCACGCCTGGCTGGAGGAGCGCTCATGACCTTCTCCGTGCGCATCGCCGTGCGCGGCTACGAGCTCGACGGGCAGGGCCACGTCAACAACGCGGTCTATTTCCAGTACGGGGACCACGCCCGCTGGGAGTGCCTGCGCGCGGCGGGCATCTCGGTCGACGACCTGTGGGACCACGGCATCGGCCCCGTGACCCTGGAGAACACGATCCGCTACCACCGCGAGCTGCGCGCCGGCGACGAGGTGGACGTCACCTGCGTGTTCGAGTGGGGCGAGGGCAAGACGTTCCGGGTCAGGCAGGAGTTCAGAAAGCCGGACGGGGAACTGGCGGCGGAGATGACCGGCGTCGGCGGGCTCATGGACCTGCGGGTTCGCCGCCTGCTGGACGACCCGAAGGCCCGCTGGCGCACGCTCGCGCGCACGCCCGCGGTGCTCGGGTTGTAGGGCTACTTCTTGGCCTTGTCGCCGGCGCTGGAGTCGGTCGACAACGCGGCGACGAAGGCCTCCTGCGGCACCTCGACGCGGCCGACCATCTTCATGCGCTTCTTGCCTTCCTTCTGCTTCTCCAGCAGCTTGCGCTTACGGGAGATGTCGCCGCCGTAGCACTTGGCCAGGACGTCCTTGCGGATGGCGCGGATGTTCTCGCGGGCGATCACCCTGGCTCCGATGGCGGCCTGGATGGGCACCTCGAACTGCTGCCTCGGGATCAGCTCGCGCAGCTTCTTCGCCATGTCGACGCCGTAGGAGTAGGCCTTCTCCTTGTGCACGATCGCGCTGAAGGCGTCGACCGGCTCGCCCTGCAGCAGGATGTCGACCTTGACCAGGTCGGACTCCTGCTCGCCGGCCGGCTCGTAGTCGAGCGAGGCGTAGCCGCGGGTGCGCGACTTCAGCTGGTCGAAGAAGTCGAAGATGATCTCACCCAGCGGCAGCGTGTAGCGGATCTCGACCCGGTCCTCCGACAGGTAGTCCATGCCTTGCAGCTGACCGCGCCGGCCCTGGCAGATCTCCATGATCGCGCCGATGAACTCGGCCGGAGCGAGGAGCGTGGACTTGGTGACCGGCTCGAAGATCTGCGCGATCTTGCCTCCGGTGGGGAACTCCGACGGGTTGGTGACCGTGAGCTCCTTGCCGTCCTCCATGACCACGCGGTAGACCACGTTGGGCGCGGTGGAGATCAGCGACAGCCCGAACTCGCGCTCCAGGCGCTCGCGGACGATCTCCATGTGCAGCAGCCCGAGGAACCCGACGCGGAAGCCGAAGCCGAGCGCGGCCGACGTCTCCGGCTCGTAGACCAGCGCGGCGTCGTTGAGCTGCAGCTTGTCGAGCGCCTCGCGCAGCTCGGGATATTGGTCGCCGTCGATCGGGTAGAGCCCGGAGAACACCATCGGCTTGGGGTGCTCGTAGCCGGCCAGCATCTCGAGCGCGGGCTTGGCCGCGGCCGTGACCGTGTCGCCGACGCGCGACTGACGCACGTCCTTCACGCCCGTGATGAGGTAGCCCACCTCGCCGACGCCCAGCCCGAGCTCGGCGACCTTGGGCTCGGGCGAGATGACGCCGATCTCCAGCGTCTCGTGGGTGGCCATGGTGGACATCATGAGGATGCGCTCGCGCTTGCCCAGGTGGCCGTCCATGACCCGGACGTAGGTGACGACGCCGCGGTAGGTGTCGTAGACCGAGTCGAAGATCAGCGCGCGGGCGGCCGCGTCGGCGTCGCCGACCGGCGCGGGAACGGTCTGGACCACGTGATCGAGCAGGTCGCGCACGCCCTCGCCCGTCTTGCCCGACACCTTGAGCACGTCGGACGGGTCGCAGCCGATCAGGCCCGCCAGCTCCTCGGCGAACTTCTCCGGCTGGGCCGCCGGCAGGTCGATCTTGTTGAGGACGGGGATGATGTGCAGGTCGGCGTTCATGGCCAGATAGAGGTTGGCCAGCGTCTGCGCCTCGATGCCCTGGGCCGCGTCGACCAGCAGGATCGCGCCCTCGCACGCCTGCAGCGACCGGGACACCTCGTAGGTGAAGTCGACGTGCCCCGGGGTGTCGATCATGTTGAGCACGTGGCCGTCCCAGGGGAGCCGCACGGCCTGCGACTTGATCGTGATGCCGCGCTCGCGCTCGATGTCCATCCTGTCGAGATATTGAGCGCGCATGGTTCGGTCATCGACCACGCCGGTCATCTGGAGCATCCGGTCGGCAAGGGTCGACTTGCCATGGTCGATGTGCGCGATGATGCAGAAGTTGCGGATCAACGCGGGGTCGGTCTGGCCAGGCTGAGTGCGCACCGAAGTCCGTTTCGACAGGGTTGAGTCAAGCAGTCTTTCATGGTGACATGCCCGGATGAATGCCCGGACCGTCATCCGCCGCGGCCTGCGCTTGCTCGCGCTTGCCACGGCCATCGCGGTGGCGCTGGTCGGCCTCCTCGCCGCCGCGCTCCGCCTTCAGTTTACCGGTGCCCCGGCGGCGTGGGCGAAGAGCACGGGTAATGACGCCCTGTGGCTCGGCCACGCGTGGGTCGACGGCCGCCGCACCGAGCGCGACGTCGAGCGTCTCGCCGTACGGCTGCGCGCCACGGGGATCAAGGACGTGTACGTCCACTCGGGCCCTTTCGAGCTGGATGGACGATTAGATCCCGCTAAATACCCCAACGCCCGAAATTTCCTGGAATGGATGGGTGAACACCTTCCCGAGGTCCGCATCTCCGCCTGGCTCGGGCAGGCCGTCGACGACGCCCTCGACCTCGACGACCCCGCGTCCCGCCGGAACGTGCTGGCCGGCGTCGCCGCCATCATGAAGGAGGGCTACGACGGCATCCACTACAACTTCGAGCCCATCGGCGACGGCGACACCGAGTTCCTGCAGCTCCTGGAGGAGACCCGCCGGCACACGCGGCTGCTGTCCACCGCCAGCCCGCAGATCGAGCCCTACCCCGGCATGCGCCTGACGGCGAGGGCGGCGCTCGGCCACGACAAATACTGGTCGCAGGGCTACTTCACACAGGTCGTGAACAGAGTCGACCAGGTCGCGATCATGACGTACGACTCGGGTCACCCGCTGCAGACGCTCTACGGCGGCCACGTGAGCAGGCAGGCGGAACTGGCCCTCGACCTGGTGCCCGCCGAGAAGTCGTTGTTCGTCGGCGCCCCCGCCTACCACGACCACGGCCTGCCCTGGCTCGACCACGCCGAGAGCGTCGAGATGGCCGCCGAGGGCGCCGGACTGGCCCTGTCGGAGCACGGCCGCCGCGAACGGTTCGGGCTCGCCCTCTACGTCGACTTCGCCGCCACGGAGGACGACTGGCGGGAGTACATGACGCACTGGATGGCCTGAGCTCCCGTACACTGATGGGCGGACCCATTTTCCCAGGCCCTTGATTTGAGCAGCCGCCTGGGTTATTGGTAATCTGTTCAACTGCGTGTGGCGCGCCCTCTCATCGAGCCCGCGCGCCCCATCCATCACTGACTTTCACCGAGGCTTCTTCGTGGCGAACATCAAGTCCCAGATCAAGCGCAACAAGCAGAACGAGAAGGCTCGCCTGCGCAACAAGGCGGTCAAGTCGTCGCTGAAGACGGCCGTCCGCAGGTTCCGCGAGGCCGCCGAGCAGGGCGACGTCGAGCAGGCCGTCACGCTGCAGCGGGTCGCCGCCCGCCAGCTCGACAAGGCCGTCAGCAAGGGCGTCATCCACAAGAACCAGGCCGCCAACCGCAAGTCCGCGATCGCCAAGCAGGCCGCGGCGCTGGCCGCCAAGTAACGCATCGCACGGACGCCGCGTCTCCCTGGGGGGCGCGGCGTTTTTGTTTCGTCCGATTTCTGTCACGATTTCGATATCACACCGGCGTCGCCACCCCGTATCGGCTCCGTCACGTTACGAAGATCACCTTGCCCTCGGTCGCGCGCCTGCCCGAAAGTGCAGCTAGTCGGGCAGAAGAGGGGGGGCACATGCGGGGGCCGTTGGTCGTCAAACGGGCGTTCAGCGAGCCGTTGCTCCTCCTGGCCGCGTTCGGCTCGATCCTGCTGGCCACCACCACGCTGGTCGCGCTGACGATGTACGCCTCCTCCATCGCCGAGGCGGGCGTGCGCAGGACGATGGAGACGGCGTCGTTCGAGCAGACGGCCGCCACCATCAGCGCGCCCGTGACAGCCGAGACGTTCCCGGCCTTCGACCGGTCCGTACGCGCCGAGCTCGACCGGGCCTACACCCGGCCCCCCACCCTCACCACCAGCTTCCGCTCCGACTCCTACGTGATGCCCGGCCAGGAGGACAACGAGCGGCCCGAACTGCTGCGGTTCGGCAGCTACGACGGCATCGACCGGCACGCCAGGCTCATCTCCGGCGCCTGGCCGCGCGACAGCGGCGACCAGGTGGAGGCCGCGATCTCGTTGTCGGCCTCCTCGGCCACCGGCTTCGAGACGGGCGACGAGTTCACCACGCGAGGCCGCCTCGACCCGCGCCCGGTCAAGGTCCGCGTCGTCGGCGTCTTCCAGCTCAACGACCCCTCCGGCGCGCGCTGGGCCGGCGAGCAGCTGCTCGCCAGGGGCGTGGACCGCGGCGACTTCACCACGTACGGGCCGCTGATGGTGGCGCGGGAGACGTTCATCGCCCGCTTCGCCAGCAACGTCAACGCCACCTGGACCGCCGTCCCCGACCTGCGCGCGCTGACTCCCGAGCAGCTCCGCCCGACGGCCATCGCGCTCGGCCAGGTCGGCGAGCGGCTGAAGGCGGACGGCTGCGAGCGGTGCACGGTCACCGGCCACCTGCCCGCGATGCTCACCCAGCTCGACACCGCGTCCCTGGTGGCACGCTCCACGATGCTGATCCCGGTGCTGCAGCTGCTGCTGCTGGCCGCGTACGCGCTGATGCTGACCGCGCGGCTGCTCGCCGACCACCGGCGCATGGAGGTGGCACTGCTGCGCTCGCGCGGCGCGGGCACGACGCGGCTGGCGGCCCTGGCCGGGGGTGAGGCGCTGCTGGTGGCGGTGCCGTGCGCGATCATCGCGCCGTTCCTGGGCCCGCCGCTGCTCGCCCTGGTCAACACGCTGCCGTGGATCAGGTCCTCGGGGGTGCGGCTGTCGCCCGTGGCCGACCTGGGCACGTACCTGGTGTCGTTCGGGGTGGCGCTGGCCTCGGCGGTGCTGCTGATGTTGCCGGCGCTGGCGGGCGCGCGGCGTACGTACGTGGAGGAGCAGTCGGCGCGCGGACGCGCCGGCGGGCGCGGCCTGATCGAGCGGGCGGGCGCCGACGTGGCGCTGCTGGTCGTGGCCGGGCTGGCGATCTGGCAGCTCCAGCACTACGGCGCGCCGGTCACCGCGACGGCGGCGGGCGGGCTCGGCATCGACCCGCTGATCATCTCCGGGCCGGCCCTGGCCCTGCTCACGGGCGGCATGCTGGGGCTTCGGCTGGTGCCGCGCATCTCGAAGCTGGCCGAGCGGCTGACCTCCCGGCGGCCCACGCTCGCCCCCGCGCTCGGGGCCTGGCAGGTGGCCAGGAGGCCGCTCAGGTACGCGGGCCCGGCGCTGCTGCTGACCATGGCGATCGCCATCGGCATCGTCTCGATGGCCACCGCGTCCACCTGGCGTACGTCACAGCTCGACCAGGCACGCCACCAAGCCGGGGCCGACCTGCGCCTGTCCGGTCCCGCGGACGGGCCGGAACTGGGCTCGCTGGGGCGCGGCACGGCGTTCACCGCGCTGCCCGGCGTGACGGCGGCCTCCCCCGGCTTCCGCGGGCAGACCGAGGTGGGCGGCGAAAGCGCGCTGCTCATCGGCCTTGAGGCGGGCAAGCTCGGTGAGGTGTTCCACCTGCGGCCCGACCTGTCAGCGCAGCCGGTCGAGGACATGTCACGCGAGCTGGTGGGGACGCACGCGGACAAACTTGACCTTCCCGGCCGGCCCTCGACGCTCACCCTCCGCGCGAACACGGACGTCGCGCTTCCCCTCCGGCTGGTGCTGTCCGACGGGCTCGGCGTCTGGCGCGACGTGCCGCTCGGCGTGCTCAAACCCGGGGACAACCGCATGGAGGTGAACCTCAAGGCGCTGGCCGGGCAGAGCGGGAAGATCACGTACCCGGTGGCGCTGCGCGGCCTCGTCGCCGGCGTCACCGAGAGCACCGCGAAACTGACGCTGACCGGCCTGAGCGCCGACGGACGCGACCTCGCGACGCCGCAGGTCACGATGGAGGCGGACGACTCGCGGCCGGCCGTGGCCACGTTCGGGACGCATCAGGAGGCGCCGCTGCCCGTCGTGCTCACGTCCGACCTGGCCGCCTCGCTCAAGCTGGGCGTCGGCCAGATCGGGCGGGCCAGCATCGACCGCAGGGTCCTGCAGATCAAGGTGGTGGCCGTCGTCCGGACGATGCCGACGGGCACGGCCGGACAACCGGCGGTGCTCGCCGACTGGGAGACGCTGCAGACGAGCGACCTGGGCGCGGCGCGGCTGCCCCGGCCGGCGACCGAGTGGTGGCTGGCGGCCGACGACACCACGGCCGCGACGCGAATGCTCAAGAGCCGGCCGGAATGGGACGTCACCCCGCTCGACCAGGGCGCGCTGGCTGCCCAGCTCCAGGACGACCCGCTGGCCAGCGGGCTGCAGGGAGCGCTGATCCTGGGGTTCCTGGCGGCGCTGGTGTTCGCGGTGCTCGGATTCCTGGTCAACGCGGCGGTCGCGGCGCGTGAGCGGATGGCCGAGTTCGGGATCCTGCGGGCGCTCGGGGTGAGCTCCAGGCAGGTGTTCGGGATGCTGGCGGTCGAGCAGGCGTTCGTCATCGGCCTGTCCCTGGCGGCGGGCACCGTACTCGCCGTGGCCGTCGGCACCCTGGTCGTGCCGCACATCGTCCTGACCGGGCAGGCCTCGGCCGTCACTCCCGGGGTGCTGCTCGACATCCCGTGGGCCGCCACCCTCGCGATGCTGGCGCTCGTCGCGGCGGTGCTGCTCGCCATCGTGGCCGCTCTGGCCCGCAACCTACGCAGGCAGGGGCTCGTCCTCCGGGAGGAACAGTGAGGATCCCGCTGCTCGCACGGGTGCACCTCGGCACGGTGGCCGTGCTGTCCGTGCTGACGATCGGCGCCTGCCTGCTGATCGCGGGCCTGCCCAGGGGGATGCAGGCCTCGTTCGACCAGGCGCTGCAGCGCTCGCTCGACACCGCGTCCGCCCAGCAGGCCGACCTCACCGTGACCATGTCGTCGGACTCGCAGGCCGATGATCTGCACCAACGCGTCCAGTTCGACGACCGCGACCGCCAGTGGCGCGACCTGCTGCCCCCGAAGCTGCGCCCGCTCGTCACGCCCGCGGGCGCCGGCTCCAGCCACGCGAGCGCCAAGACCAGCCTCACGCCGGTCACCGGCACCAGCGGCACCCGGTACATCAACCTCGGCTGGCTGTCCGACGCCGACCGGCGCGTCACCTGGGTCCAGGGGCGGTCACCCGGGGCGCCGGGCACGACGCGGTACGACGGCGAGAGGATCCCCGTGTTCGAGGTCGGGGTCGCGGCCGAGGCCCTGCGCGAGATGGACCTGCGGGTGGGCGAGACGAAAACCCTCGGCGAGAACGCCTACGTCGCCGTGAAGATCGTCGGCGCTTTCGAGGCCAAGGAGCCCGGCGACCGCTACTGGGACCACAACCCCGACATCCTGCACGTCACGAAGATCCAGCCGCCGGGCTCTCTGGACTTCGAGAAGCACATCACGTCGCTGATGTCCGACGACGGCCTGACCGCGCTCAGCGGCGAAGGACGCCACCTGTCCTACAACTGGGTCCTGCCCGTCGATCCCGCGGCGGCGAACGCGCTGGACGTCCCCGGCCTCACCGCCGCCGTCGCCGACCTCGACCGCCTGCTCGGGGTGCAGGCGCGCGGCACCGCAAGCCCTTACCGCCTGATCACCGGGCTGCCCAAGCTGCTCGGCGACTTCCGCGCCGCGCTGACCACCGCCGAGACCGTGATGTACCTCGTGCTCGGCGGCCTCCTCGCGGTCGCGCTCGGCGTCCTCGTCCTGGGCGTGCAGCTGCTGGCCGACCGGATGGAGCACACGCTCACGCTGACCCGCGCCCGCGGCGGCTCGCTGCGCCAGGTCGCGGGTACGGGCGCGGCGCTGACCGGGCTCGCGGTGGCACCCGCCGCGCTGGCCGGGTACGCGCTGTCGTACCTCGTGCCCGGCCCCGTGCTGCCGATCGTCCACCTCGGGCCGGTGATCGTGGTCCTCGTGACCGTCGGCTACGCCGCCGCACGGCTCGCCGTGACCTACCGCACGCCGCTGCACGAACGCCGCGACGACGTCGCCACCGCCCGGCCCACCGCCAAGCGGATCACGCTGGAGGTGCTGGTCATCGTGCTGGCCCTGGCCGGGGCCTACCTGCTGCGGGCCCGCGGGCTGGACGCCTCGGCGGGCCAGGACCCGTTCCTGCTGCTCGTGCCGGTCGCGCTGACCGGCGCGGCGGCGCTGATCACGTTGCGCTGCTACCCCTACCCGCTGCGCCTGCTCGTACGGCTGGCCGCGCGCGGCCGGGCGGCCGTGCCGTTCCTCGGCCTGACCAGGGCGGCCAGGGCACGTTCCGCCAGTGTGCTGCCGGTGCTGATCCTGCTGCCCGCGCTGGGCGTGTCGGTGTTCGCGGCGGTGATCTCCGACGGGATCTCCGGCACGCAGGTCCAGGCGTCCTGGCAGCAGGTAGGCGCGCCGATCAGGATGACGTCGAACATCGAGATCCCGGCCGAGGCCATCGCGAAGGTGCGCGCCGCCCGCGGCGTGGAGCAGGTGGTGACCGCGCAGACCGCCCGCGTGCAGGTCGGCTACGGCGCGGAGCGGGCCGAGGCCATCGCCGTGGACGTGGCGCGGTGGCGGCAGCTCATGGGCGGGGCCCCCTTCGACCTGCCCGACCTGAGTAGCGGCGCGCTCGTGTCGCCCGAGCTGCGCGGGCGGGGCACGTTCGAGATCGGCTGGCAGTCGCGGCTGAAGCTGGCCACGCGCGGCGTGATCGAGTCGGTGCCCGGCTTCTACACCGAGGGCAAGTTCCTCGTCGTGCCCATCGACGTGCTGACCCGTCCGGCGGTGAACACCCTGCTCATCAAGGGTGACGCCTCCGTCGGCGAGCTGAAGCGGCTGGTCCCCTCGGCCACCGTGGTGTCGCAGCGGGGCACGCTGCGGGCCATCCAGGACGACCCGCTGACCAGCACCGTGCGCTGGACCATGGTCGTCGTGACGGTCGCGCTGGCCGCGTACGCGCTGGCCGCCGTCGTGCTGGCGCTGGTGATCGGGGCGGCCGACCGGGCCAGGGCGGTGTCGTTCATGCGTACGCTCGGGCTGTCGGAGCGGCAGGCGCAGCGGCTGACCGTACTGGAGATCCTGCCCATGATCCTCGTGACCGCGACGGCCGGGCTCGGCCTGGGTCTCGGCCTGCCCGCCGCGCTCGGGCCCGGCGTCGACCTGTCCTCCTACGCGGGCGACCTGCCCGTCGCCGGCTACTCGCCCGACCTGGTCCTGCCGGGCACGCTCGCGGCCGGGCTGGCCGCCATCGCCGTGCTCGGCGCCTACGCCCACACCGCCGTCAGCCGCAGGCGCAGAATCGGCGCCGTCCTTCGAGTGGGGGACCTCACATGACCCTACGGCTGCCCCGCAGGCCCGGCCGCCAGGAGGCATCTCCTCGCTCACCGGGAGGAAGGAGACACCGATGAACCCCACCCTGTCCGACCTCGAAGCGAAGGCCACGCGGCAGAAGGCCGCCTTCGGCGGCGACGCGCACATCGTGTGCGACAACCTCGTACGCATCTACAAGACCGAAGGGGTCGAGGTCGTCGCGCTGCAGGGCCTTGACCTGGTGATCGACCAGGGCGAGCTGGTGGCCATCGTGGGCGCGTCGGGCTCGGGCAAGTCGACGCTGCTCAACGTGCTGTCCGGGCTCGACGTGCCGACCGCGGGCGTGGCCAGGGTAGCGGGCACGGACCTGCTGTCGATGACCGCCCGCGACCGGCTGCGCTACCGCCGTTCCGTGGTCGGCTTCGTCTGGCAGCAGACGGCCCGCAACCTGCTGCCGTACCTCACCGCCAAGGAGAACGTCGAACTGCCGATGAAGCTGGCCGGCGGCCGGCGGGAGCGGCGGGAACGGGCCGGCGAGCTGCTGGAGCTGCTCGGCGTCGGCTACTGCGCGAACCGGAGAACCCCCGAAATGTCGGGCGGCGAACAGCAGCGGGTGGCCATCGCCGTCGCCCTCGCCAACTCCCCGCAGCTCGTCCTCGCCGACGAGCCGACGGGTGAGCTGGACAGCGAGACGTCGGAGCTGGTGTTCGACTCGCTGCGCAAGGCCAACAGGGAACTCGGGGTGACCGTCGTGGTCGTCACCCACGACCCGCTGGTGTCCGAACAGGTCGACCGGACGGTGGGCATCCGCGACGGCCGTACCAGCAGCGAGACGCTGCGGCGCGAGGACGCCGAAGGGCAGATCATCGCCGAGGAGTACGCCGTGCTCGACCGGGTGGGACGCCTGCAACTCCCCCGCGACTTCATGAACGCCCTCGAGATGGAACGCCGGGTGCGTCTCGAACTCGAGTCCGACCACATCGGCGTGTGGCCCGCCCGAGAGGAGCCGTCAGGTGAGTGAGTCGCCCTTGGTCGTGGTCGAAGGGGTGCGCAAGGTCTACCGGACCGGGCCCAAGGAGGTCGAGGCGCTGCGCGACGTGTCGTTCTCCATTCTCCCCGGCGAACTCGTCGCCATCCGCGGGCGGTCGGGATCGGGCAAGACGACGCTGCTCAACCAGATCGGCGGCCTGGACAAACCGGACGCCGGGCGGGTGGTCGTGGACGGACACGAGGTCACCGCCATGTCCGACGAGCAGCTGCTGACCCTGCGCAGGGACGTCGTGGGGTTCGTGTTCCAGTCGTTCGGGCTGATCCCCGTACTGTCGGCCGCCGAGAACGTCGGAGTGCCGATGCGGCTCGTACGCATGCGGGTGAAGGAACGCGAGGAGCGCATCCGGATGCTGCTGGCGCTCGTAGGGCTGGAGCAGCACGTCAACCAGCGGCCGTACGAACTGTCGGGAGGCCAGCGGCAGCGGGTGGCGATCGCCCGCTCCCTGGCCAACCGGCCGCGCCTGCTGGTCGCCGACGAGCCGACCGGGCAACTCGACTCGCAGACGGGACGGCAGATCATGGAGCTGCTCCGGGCACTCGTACGGAGTGAGGGGGTCACGGCCCTGGTCGCCACCCACGACCCGAGCCTGATGACGCTGGCCGACCGGGTGCTGGAGATCAGCGACGGCGTCGTCCGCGAGGAAGCCCTGACCTGACGCCCTTCACCCCCCAACGACGTCTCCTCTCCCCCGCCTGCTCGATCAATGCGGGGTGGGGCAGTCGCACGAATCCCGGTAATACGGCGCCATCAGTTCGAGGCGGTCCGCGTATGCGGGCCGGCCGAGATCCCGGTACGCTCGCGCCCACAACGGCTTGAGGTCGGCGAAGTAGCAACCCGGTCCGTTGACGAAGGTGTCCTTCAGGCCGAGCAACGCGGTCGCCGGACATCCGGCATCGAGCCAGGCTGCGGCGGCGATGAGCTCCGGTTCGAGCCGTGGGCGCTCGGCGACCACCGGCCTCCGGTCGGCGTACGCGTCGGCTGGGGCGAGCACGCCGATGCCGTCCGCTCCGGTCTCGTGCCGCCACCCCTCGGGAACATCGAACACGATGTCGAACGCGGTGTCCGCCCAGACGGCCGTGCCCTTCCACCTCGAACCGGGAAACACGCCGTCCGGGTCCGGGTGCACACCGAGCTCGGCGGCCAGCCGGTCAGCGAGTCTCCGCTTCCTGGCATGCGCGTCGATGCGCCACCGGTTCTGGGCGAGCCACACGTCCGGGTCGCGCCACGCCGGAGGCTCGGGGACAGGATCCTCGCGCCACCGCCGAAGCGCCCACGACAACATGAACTCCAGACCGGTACGGGTGTCCGCGCCGATCAGGGTCACGCCATGCTCATGACCGCCGGCCAGTGCGACCGGATGGTCACCGCGTCGTAGTTCCGGCGCGGGTACGAGCCAGCCGACGTCGCCGCCGTCGCCGAGGGAGCCGAAGGACACGAACTCCGGAGTGGCGAAATGCGGGACCGGCGGCTCCCCATGGCCGGTGAGATCCGGGTCGGCGGTGCAGCCCTCGGGCGGACGGGGAACCGTGGCCAGGTCGAACATGAAGTCGTGGTGAGATATCAGCAGGGCCGGGTCATAGCTGTCGTTCTCCCGGTAGAACGCGTACGCGGCCTGCCAGGCCATGTCGATCAGCGTGCGGAGCGCAGGCGGAGTGGGGAACGGGAAGAGGTCGTCAACCCACGGCGGCGGTGTCGAGCCGGTCATGGCACCAGAGACCGGTGACCGGCGCGCGATACGATCATCGTCCCGTGCGGTTGGCGACGATCATCTGCACGGTGTGTTCGAGGGCGTAAGCCGGGTCGGCGCCGCCTCCCTTGACCTGTTCGTCCGCCTCGGCCACCGCCTGGATGGCCTTCGACAATCCGTCGGGACCCCACCCGTTCAGCTGACGCTTCACCCGGTCGGCCTTCCACGGCGGCATCCCCACATGACTCGCCAGCTGACCACCCCGCAGGCTGCGCGGCGCGCTCGAGACCTTGGCCAGCGACCGCAGCCCACCTGCCAGCGCGCTGACCAGGAGCACGGGGGCGACGCCGGTGCCGAGCGCCCACCGCAGTTGTTCCAGTGCCTCGGCCAGCCGCCCTTCGATCGCGGAGTCGGCCACGTTGAAGCCGGTGACCTCGGCCCGGCCCTTGTGATAGCGCGCCACGGCGGACGCGTTGATCGTCTTGCCCTCGGTGTCGAACACCAGCTGGCTGCAGGCGGCCGCCAGCTCCCGCAGATCATTTCCCACGGCGTCGAGCAGCGCTGTGGCGGCGTCACCGGAAATGCTCCGCCCCGCCCGCTTGAACTCCCCTTTGATGAACTCCAGCCGCTCCCCCGCTTTGGTCACCTTGCCGATGGTGATCACTTGGGCCTTGGCCTTTTTCACCCCGTCGACCAGCGCCTTGCCCTTGACCCCTCCCGGATGCGCCAGCACCATCACGGTGTCGTCGGAGGGTTGTTTGGCATAGGCCACGACCTCGGCGATGACGTCTTTCGGCAGATCCTGCGCCGACCGGATCACGATGACCGAGCGGCCGCCGAACAACGACGGGGACGTCAGCTGCGTCAGCTCGCCCACCGACACCTTGCCGCCCAGGAGGTCATGCACCTCGGACTCGGGATCAGCGGCCCGCGCCGCCGCGACGACCCCGCTCACCGCCCGCTCGGCCAGCAACTCCTCATCGCCGACAACCAAGGTCACAAGCGCTGGATCGGTTCCCGCCATAGGGGGAAGCATGCCAGACCCCACCGACAACCCGGTACTCGCCGCAACAACGCAGGAGGCCCCCGCAGGACGACCCAGGCACGCCCGGCGCTGAAGACGTGGGCGAACGACAGGACGCGGTGGGCAACGGCCGGCACCGGCGCTGAAGGCGTGGGCGAACTTGAGCGCCGGGACGGTGTGCTCGTCGGTGTGGGCGTTCAGCGTGCGGGCCCGCGTGAGAGCACGGCCAAGCCCCCTTCCCTCTCCACCACGGCGAGGTCCCCTGAGCGGTCGGTCCGGTGGATGGCGGCTCCGAGCCCGCGCAACAGCGCGAGCGTGGAAGGGGCCGGATGGCCGTAGTCGTTGTCCTTCCCCACGCTGATCAGCGCCGCTCGAGCGCCCACGGCTCGGAGGAAGGCGGGTGACTGCCGGTTGGATCCGTGGTGCGGGGTCTTCAGGATGTCGGCCCGTATCTGGGAGTGGCGTAACAACTCCTCCTGGGCCTCGGTCTCCAGATCGCCGCTGAGCAGCACGGAACCCGAGCGCCAGCGCACGTGGAGCACCACGCTGGAGTTGTTGATCGCGCTGCCCTCGCCCTGGCCGTGTGCCTCTCCGTTGGCCGGGTCGGGGGCGAGTACGGTCACCTCGGACGGGCCGAACGTCCAGCGCGTGCCCGGCGCGATCGTCCATTCCGGTATCCGGCGCCCCTCCAGCGTGCCGGAGACACGCGCGGAGGCTCGCGCCAGTGCCCGCTGCGGGCTGACGACCACCGCGCCGACCCTGCGGTCGCGCAGCACGCCGGCCAGGCCCCCCACGTGGTCGGCATGCGGATGGGTGAGTACGAGCAGCGGAACGTCGTCGACGCCGAGGCCCCGCAGGCACCGGTCCATCGCGACCGGGTCGGGCCCTGTGTCCACCACGACCCCTCGTCCTGGCCCTGCCGCGACGACGATCCCGTCACCCTGACCCACGTCGCACATCACCATCAGCCAGCCCTTCGGCGGCCAGGGCATCGCGATCGGCCGGATCACCAGCACCGCCACCAGAGCCGCACCGGCCGCCGTCAGCACGATCGCCCGCCAGGCGCGCCGCCGCAGGATCAGCGTCCCGGCCGCCACTGCGAGCGCGAGCAACGCCAGCCCGGGAAGGCCGCCCGGCCACGGGACGGTGGCGTACGGCAGCCCCACCGACCATCGGGCGACCGTGATGATCCATCCGACCGCGTAACCAGCCGGGACCACCAGGAACCGGGCGCCGTCCAGCCACACCGGGGCCACCAGAGCGGCCCCGAAGCCCAGCAGGGTGGCGGGAGCGACCGCCGGAGCCACGAGGAGGTTGGCGATGAGAGCGACAGGGGTGAGCTGTCCCGACATCAACACCAGGACCGGTGTCACCGCCACCTGCGCCGCCGCCGGCACGGCGATGGCCTCGGCGAGCCAGCGCGGCAACCGCGGCCGTGACCGGCGCTCCGCCCCCCGCCTCCCGGC
>NZ_SMLD01000135.1:0-25258 GCF_004352805.1 Nonomuraea mesophila | reverse complement strand
GGGGGGATGGCAGCGGGGTGTAGCCGACCCGCGCCGCCGCCGGGACGTCGAGGCCGCCGGCGACCCCGGCGATGAAGGTGTAGGTCAGGTGGGCAGGGTCGAGCTGCCCGCTGAGCGCCAGCCCCGGGACCGCGCCCCCCGTGCCCGCCAGCCCGCCCAGCAGCGCCTGGCCGTAGATGCTCTGCCCGTACGCCACGAGCCGGTCGCGTACGGCGAGCTCGGCCTCCGAGGCGAGGTACACCATGTCCCGGCTCAGCAGCCGCGAAAGGCCCGCGTTGGCCCCGGCGAACAGGGCTCCGGTGAGGGCGCCGCTGCCGGTGGACACCGCCAGTGACGCGAGGTCGAAGTCACCGGCCTCGCGGGCTCCCCAGAGCTGCTGCGCCCCCTGCACGCCGAGGTCGAGGCCGCCGCCGATCCCGGCGAACAGCAGCATGTTCCTCAGCATGAGCTGCTTGATCGTCTGGATGCGGGCGCGGGTCAGGAGCGTGTTGTGCTGGATGAGCCTGAGCACGGCGGGCCCGTTGACCCACATCCACACCAGCAGCCTGACGATCGCCGCGCCGAGCAGCGCCAGGGAAGCGTAGATCATCCACTGGGTGTGCTGCATCCGCACGCCGTGTTCGCGCAGGGCGGCCGCCTCGTTACGCAGCGCCTGTTCCAGCAGGTCGAGCAGCGCCTCCGCGGACTGCCCGCGGGTGGTGTCCGGCTGGCCGCCGAGCGCGGCGAACACCTGCTCGAACGCCTCCTTGGCGGGGCCCTGCCATTCCTGGCCGCGTAACATCCCCGCGACCGCGCCGGCGTCGTCCGCTCGGAGTCTGGCGAGTTGGTCGGCCAGGTCCTCCAGTGTCGAGGCCTGGGCGATGATGTCGTAGGCGTCGGCGTCAGGGAACGCCCCGCCCGTCAGCGGCAGCGCCATCGGCTTCACGACATCGGGCACCAGGCTGAGATCGAGCCCCATCAGACGGTGTCATTCGCTTTCGGTCGAGGGTGCCGGCCGGGTGGTCACATCGGCGGCCGTGGCCCCGGCGACCTGCCGGGCCGCTGCAGGAACGCCTCGAAGTTCATGGCCTCGCCGAACAGATCGTCGGTGGGAAGGCCGGGTACGAAGGGCTCCATCAGCTCCTTCATGTCGCCGCGCACCTGCCCGGCGGCCTTGCCGATCTGCTCGACGATCGAGGCGGACAGCTCCGACGGCGACAGCTTGCGGTAGACGCGCGGGTCGAGGTCGATCGTGCGCACCTCGCCTTGCGGGCCGACGGTCACGCTGACCATGCCGTCCTTCGACCTGGACGTCGCCGAGAGGTCCCGCATCTTGTCCTGCATCTGCTTGAGCTGCTCGGTCTGCTGGTTCACCTCCTGGACGAGTTGCTCAAGCAGCCGCCACTGCTCGTCACCTGACATCGGCTACCCCTCACGTCGACCACACAAGCACCGTATGTCCCGTATACCACGATTTCCCGTCACGTCACGACGAGACGGGAAATGCTGCTCATCCAGGGCCAGCAGCCGGAATGCCTTCCGCGGGCCTCGTCGGAGCCGGTACGTGGACGGCAGCCGTCGCCGGGCCGGTGGTCCGAGGGGTCAGTGGCGCCGGGTCCTGAAGCGGTCCAGGAAGCGCCGTACCTTTTGCTGCGTGTGCGGGTCACGGGCCATCCGCTTGGCCTTCTCGACGTTCTGCCTGCCTTTGGGGCTGCGCATGTACGCGCGTACCCGGTCCATGAGTGCCATGCGGCTGTCCCTACCCCGGCCTTCCCGCGTCACGCGCCCCGGCCGGAGGTCAGCCGAACTCCTCGACGTACTCCTCCACCGGTCCCAGCTCGGCATGGTCCCGTAGTTCCAGAACCATGCCGAGCCGCTCCAGCTCCAGCACCGTCACGGTGTTCTCGCCGGCGCGCAGCAGCGGCGCCGGGCAGTACAGCGTGACCTGCGGCCCGACCTCCCAGTAGCGGCCGAGCAGGAACCCGTTGACCCAGACGAGGCCGCGGCCCGACCCCGGCAGGGCCAGGAAGGTGTCGGCGGGCGTGCCGGCCCGGACGGTCGCGACGGCGAACCCGCTGCGCGTGGCCGGGGGGCCGGCGGCGAGCGCGCGGGCCGTCTCGGCCTCGGTCCACTCCTGCAGGGCGATCGGCGTGCTGTCCCAGCCCTGGACCATCCGCCGGTCGACGAGCACCGGGCCGATCAGGCCCTTGTGCCGGCCGAGGCCAGGCCCGTAGTTCACCCGGCCGAGGCTCTCGACGAGGACCTCCAGGCGTACGACGGCGCCGGTTCCGCGTACCGGGAACTCGCGGCGGTCGGGGCCCGCCTCGCCGAGGAACGTGCCGTCGCAGAAGATCAGGGCGCGGTCGCGTACGTCGGTGAGGACGAGCCGGTGCTCGCCCGCCGGGATGCGCGGGTGCGCGGTGTGCAGGACCATCCCCGCGTCGAGCCCGAGCCGCTCGAACGAGGCCGGCCGCGGCCCGGTCGAGGTGGGCGCGGGTACGGCGACGAGCCCGGCGAGCAGGTCGGCCCGGTGCGTCAGGGGAACGCGCGCCGGCGGCAGCGTCGGCATGCGCTCCGGCACCCGTAGGGGGCCGCGCGCTCCGAGCGCCTCCCTCAGGGCGAAAAACTTGGGCGTGAGCGTGCCGTCCTCGGCGACGGGCGCGTCGGAGTCGTAGCTGGTCACGGTGGGCTGCAACCGGCCGTCCTCCTCGTTGGCGCCGGCCCAGAGCCCGAAGTTGGTGCCGCCGTGCGCCATGTAGAGGCTCACGCTGCCGCCGTCGGCGACGATGCCCTCGATGACGCGCGCGGCGCTGTCCGCGCCGCGCACGTGGTGGCGTTCTCCCCAGTGGTCGAACCAGCCGTTCCAGAACTCGGCGACGACGAACGGCTCGTCCGGCCTCCGCGCCGCGAGGAGGCGACGGGCGGCGTCGGGCTTGGAGCCCAGGGTGACGGCGGCCAGGGTGCCGGGCAGGGTGCCGCCGTCCTGCATCAGGTCGGTGGGGCCGTCGGCGGTGAACAGCAGCTCCGTGATGCCGCGGCTGGTCAGCGCCTCGCGGTTCCAGCGCAGGTAACCCTGGTCGTCGCCGTAGCTGCCGAACTCGTTCTCCACCTGCACCGCCACGACCGGCCCGCCCTCGGCGGCCTGGAGCGCGGCGATGCGCGGGATCAGCTCGTCGAACCAGCGGCCGACCGCGGCGGTGAACGCGGGGTCGGAGCTGCGCAGCGCGACGTCGCGGGCGGTGAGCCAGCTCGGCAGGCCGCCGTTCGACCACTCGGCGCAGATGTAGGGCCCCGGCCGGACGACGACGTCGAGTCCCTCCTCCCCCGCCATGCGGATGAACCGTTCGACGTCCCGCCAGCCGTCGAAGCGCGGCGGGGCGTCCTCGCGGGGCTGGTGGAAGTTCCACGCCACGTAGGTGTCGACCGTGTTGAGCCCGAGGTCGGCCAGGCGGCGCATCCGGTCACGCCACAGGCCGGGGTGGACGCGGAAGTAGTGCAGCCCTCCGGCCAGCATGCGGTGGGGCACGCCGTACCGGTGCAGGCGGCGCCCGCTCCAGGTGAGCGCGCTCACGGACGCACCGGCCCGCGCCAGGGCCCGCGCTTCGGCCCGCTCGCCGGGCGGGGCGTCGGCCGTGGTCGTCGTCCGGTCCGGGAATGCGTCAGGCGCGGGGAGCTCGATCACGGTGCGAGAGCCTATGTTATCGATGCCATATGTAACAACCGCGGTAGGATTCACCTGACGAACGCGCGGGCAGGCCGCGAGAGAGGAGCGCCATGACCGGAGCCACCGAGCGGCCCGCGAGGCAGCCGAGCATGACCGACGTGGCCAGGACGGCCGGGGTGTCGGCGCAGACCGTCTCGCGCACCTTGCGCGACTCGCCCAACGTCAACCCGGAGACCAGGAAGCGGGTGCTCGCCGCCGTCGAGCAGCTGGGCTACCGCTTCAACAACGCGGCCAGGGTGCTCTCCTCCGGGCGCAGCCACACCATCGGGCTCGTGCTGCTGCAGTCGGGCGGCTACTACTCGCGCTCGGCGGTGACCGCCGGCGTGGAGGCGGCCGCGGGCGAGGAGGGCTACGCGGTGAGCATCGCGACCATCTCCAGGCTCGACACCGCCCTGATGGAGCGATCGCTGTCCAAGCTGGCCGACCAGGGCGTGGACGGCATCGTCATCGCCGTGCCGCTGATCTCCGTGACGCAGAAGATGGAGGACATCACCCGCGACATCCCGACCGTCACCCTCGACGGCTCGCGCACCGCGAGCGCCCGGGTGCTCGGGATCGACCAGAAAGAGGCGGGCCGCATCGCCACGCAGCACCTGCTCGACCTCGGGCACCGCCAGGTGTGGCACGTCTCGGGGCCCGACGAGTGGATCGAGGCCCGCCAGCGGCGGCAGGGCTGGCAGGAATGCCTGGCCGCGGCCGGCGTCCAGGCGCCGCCCCCGCTGGAGGGCGACTGGTCGCCCGACTCGGGCTACCGCCAGGGGCAGGTCCTCGCGATGATCCCCGACGTGACCGCCGTCTTCGCCGCCAGCGACGAGATGGCCTTCGGGGTGATCCGCGCCCTGCGCGAGGGCGGCAGGTCGGTGCCCGCGGACGTGTCCATCGTCAGCGTCGACGACATCGAGCTGGCGGCCTACTGCACCCCGCCGCTGACCACCGTCAGGCAGGACTTCTACCGCTCCGGCGCGGCGGCCGTCGCCCTCCTGCTGCGGCAGGCCGACGCCGGCGAGACGCTCGTCACCGCGTCGCTCTCGGTGCGGGCGTCCACGGCGCCGCCGCGCTCCCCCTGAGCCCTCATGAGGGCCGTTCCAGGAACTACCCTCTTGCGTCGGCCATGTTATCGATGCCACTGTAACAACGTCCGGACCCCGGACCCGTTCCCCCGCCCCGTCAGGTGGGCAGCCAAAACGGAAGGATCCCAGAACCATGAGGAGATCACTCGTCCTCGCGAGCGCCGCGCTCACGGCGCTCGGACTGCTCACCGGCTGCGCGGCCGAAGGGGACGGCCAGGACTCCGGCACGACGACCCTCAGCGTCGCCGCCCTCGAAGGCGGTTACGGGCGTGACATGTACACCAAGGTCATCGAGGCGTACGAGAGCGCGCATCCCGGCGTGGACGTGCAGCTGCAGATCTCGAAGAGCATCGAGGACGAGATCACCCCCAACATGAAGGCGGGGCGCTTCCCCGACGTCGTGGTGCTCGGGCAGGGCCGCAAGGCCGCGCTCACCGAGACCCTCATCAAGGACAAGGCGCTCGAGGACCTCACGCCCGTGCTGGAGGCGAAGGTCCCCGGCGAGGACAAAACCGTCGGCGACAAGCTGATCGAGGGCATCGTCGGCAACCTCAACACCAACCCCTACGGCGACGGCAAGACGTACACGATGCCGATGTACTACGCGCCGACCGGCCTGTTCTACAACAAGGGCCTGTTCGACAAGAAGGGCTGGAAGGTCCCGGCCACCTGGGACGAGATGTTCGAGCTCGGGGAGAAGGCCAAGAAGGACGGCATCGCGCTGTTCACCTACCCGACCGCCGGCTACCTCGACTCCTACTTCTTCTCGCTGCTGGCCGACATCGGCGGCGAGCAGTTCTACACCGACGTGATGACGTACAAGCAGGGTGTGTGGAAGACGCCGCAGGCCCGGCAGGCGCTCGACCTCACGGCCCGGCTGCTGAAGTACGCCGCGCCGACCACGGTCGGTTACGCCAACGAGCAGGACTTCACCAAGAACCAGCAGTCCGTGCTCGACAACAAGGCGCTGTTCATGCCGAACGGTACGTGGATCGTCGGCGAGATGGCCGACGCCCCGCGCGCCGACGGCTTCGCCTGGGGCCTGACGCCGCTGCCCGCGGTCACCGAGGGCGGCAAGCGCTACATCACGACGTCGGTCGAGTCGGTCTGGGTCCCCGCCGCCGCCAAGAACAAGGACGCGGCCAAGGACTTCGTCGCCTACCTCTACTCCGACGAGGCGGCCAAGATCTTCGCCGCGTCGGACGCGATCCAGCCGGTCGAGGGCATCGCCGGCAGCCTGACCGAGGAGAACGCCGAGTTCTACAAGGTCTACGAGGACCCGTCGGTCGCCGCCCTCGTCGGCGGGTTCGCCAGCACCGCCCCGGTCAAGGGCGTCGACATCAAGGCCACGCTCTTCGACACCGCCAACAGCATCATCAGCGGCGACAAGACCCTTGACCAGTGGCAGTCCGCGCTCCACGAGGCCAGCGAGAAGCTGCGCCAGGCGGGTGGCTGACGTGCCCGGCAACCCATCGGGCACCCTGCCGCCGCGCGCCGCGACGCCCCGCGCGGCAGGGCCCGCGCCCGGCCGAGGGGGCGCGGCGGGGCCCGCGCCGCGCCGGCGCGGCAACGGTCTCTTCGTGCTCGCCTGCCTGCTGCCGGCGCTGGTGCTCTTCGCGGTGTTCATGGTCGTCCCGACCGTGAACGTGTTCCGGATGTCGTTCTACACCTGGAGCGGCTTCTCACCCGACATGCGTTTCGTCGGGCTGGACAACTTCACCGCGCTGCTCGACGACGCGCAGTTCGTCCGCGCGTTCCAGAACACCGTCGCGCTGCTGGTCGTCGTGACCGTGGTGACGATGGGCATGGGCCTGTTCCTGGCGGCGGTCATGACGCGGCAGCGGCTGCGCGGCCGCACCCTCTACCGGTTCGTCCTCTATGTCCCGAGCGTGCTGTCGGTGGTCGTCATCGCGGCGATCTTCTCCGCCGTCTTCGACCAGGAGAACGGCCTGATCAACGGCACGCTGCGGGCGCTGTCGCTCGACGGGCTGCGTCAGGTCTGGCTCGGCGACCAGGACCTCGTGCTCTGGTCCGTGGCGATCGCGATGGTCTGGCAGTCGCTCGGCTACTACATGGTCCTCTACATGGCCGGCATGGCGAGCATCCCCGAGGACGTGTACGAGGCGTCCGCGCTCGACGGCGCGTCCCCGGTGCGGCAGTTCTTCGCCATCACCCTGCCGCTCATCTGGCAGAACCTCCGCACGACGCTGACGTTCTTCGTCATGAGCGCGGTCAACCTCAGCTTCGTGCTCGTCCGCGCCATGACCGGCGGCGGGCCCGACGGCTCGTCGGAGGTGCTGCTGAGCTACATGTACAAGCAGGCCTACACGAACTCGTCGTACGGCTACGGCATGGCCATCGGCGTCGTCATCTTCGCCTTCTCGTTCCTCGTGTCGCTGCTGGTGAGCCGGGCGACACGGCGCGAGCCCCTCCAGTTCTGAGGACCACCACCATGACCACGATCAGAAGCGCCGCACGGCCGAGGACCGGCAGGGCGCTGACCTACGTCCTCGTCATCGCGATCGCCCTGGCCATCGCGGTGCCGGTCACGTGGGTGCTGTTCGCCTCGCTCAAGGGGAAGAGCGAGTTCTACGGCAGCCCGTGGACGCTGCCGGAGGGCCTGCACCTGCAGAACTTCGTCGACGCCTTCGTCACCGCGCGCATGGGCTCCTATTTCCTCACCTCGGTGCTGGTCACGGTGCTCGGGCTGGTGTTCGTCGTGGCGGTGTCGGTGCCCGCGGCCTACGTCGTCGCGCGCTACGAGTTCCGCGGCCGCGGCCTCGTGGAGGTCGCGCTGCTGGCAGGGTTGTTCGTCAACGTCAACTACATCGTCGTGCCGATCTTCCTCATGCTCGTCGGCTGGGACCGCGCGCTCGCCGACGTGTTCCCCGGCGGCTTCTTCATCGACAACCCCGCCGTCCTGTCGCTCGTCTACGCGGCCACCTCGATCCCGTTCACCATCTACCTGCTCGCCGCGTACTTCCGCTCGATCCCCGTGGACTTCGAGGAGGCGGCGGCCCTCGACGGGGCCTCCCGCTTCCAGATCATGACCCGGGTGATGCTGCCGATGGCGCGGCCGGCGCTCACCACCGTGCTGCTGTTCAACTTCCTGGCCTACTGGAACGACTACATCATCGCGCTCACCCTGCTCCCGGGCGAGGGCAAGACGCTGCAGGTCGGCCTGCTCAACCTGATGACCGCGCAGAAGGCGGCGGCCGACTACGGCCGCCTGTACGCCGGCATGGTCATCGTCATCGTCCCCGTCCTCATCTTCTACGCGCTCATCCAGCGCCGGCTCATCGAAGGCATGGCGTCCGGCGGCGTGAAGGGCTGACCGGCGCTCCCCGGAGAGAGGAATCCGTCAATGAAGGAATCGACGCGCAGCGCGCTGCTCGTCACCGCCAGGACGCTCGTCGCGGCGGGCTGCGTCGCCGTGGTCGTCGCCGCCCGCTCGACGGTCGGGTGGGGCAACCTGGCGATCATGCTGGTCGCGCTCGCCGGGCTGCTGGCCGTGCTGGCCTCGTACAACCGGAGGTTCCGGTGAGCGCGCGGCGGACCGTCGCCGACGGACGGGCGCTGGCGCGGGTACGCCCGAGCAGCCGCCAGCTCGCCTGGCAGGAGATGGAGTTCTACGGCTTCATCCACTTCGGCATGAACACGATGACCGGCCGGGAGTGGGGCGAGGGACACGACGACCCGGCCCTCTTCGACCCGGCCGAGCTCGACGCCGACCAGTGGGTCACGGCGCTGAAGGCCGCGGGGATGACCGGCGTGATCCTCACCTGCAAGCACCACGACGGCTTCTGCCTGTGGCCGAGCGACGTCACGACGTACTCGGTGGCGTCGTCGCCGTGGCGCGGCGGCCGGGGCGACGTGGTCGCGGAGGTGGCGGACGCGGCGCGGCGGCACGGGCTGCGGTTCGGGATCTACCTGTCGCCATGGGACCGCCACGAGGCCTCGTACGGCTCCGGCACCGCGTACGACGACTTCTACGTGGCCCAGCTGACCGAGCTGCTCACCCGGTACGGACCGGTGTTCACGGTCTGGCTGGACGGCGCGAACGGCGAGGGCCCGAACGGCAGGCGGCAGGTGTACGACTGGGAGCGGTACTACGCGGTGGTCCGCGAGCTGCAGCCCGGCGCGGTCATCAACGTGTGCGGGCCCGACGTGCGCTGGTGCGGCAACGAGGCCGGGGCGACCCGCCCCGACGAGTGGAGCGTGGTGCCGCGGGCCCTCCAGGACGCCGAGCGGATCGCGGAGCGCTCGCAGCGGGCCGACGACGGCGCGTTCGCCCGTCTGGTCCGCAGCGACGACCGCGACCTCGGCAGCCGCGCCGCGCTGGCGGGGCACGAGGACGACCTGGTGTGGTATCCGGCGGAGGTCAACACCTCGATCCGCCCCGGCTGGTTCCACCGTCCCGCCGAGGACGGCGAGGTCCGGTCCGCCGACACGTTGTTCGACATCTACCTGCGTTCCGTCGGCGGGAACTCCTGTTTCCTGCTCAACGTCCCGCCGGCCCGCGACGGGCGGATGCGGGACGCCGACGTGGCGGTGCTGGAGCGGCTCGGGCGGCGCATCGACGACTTCAGGAGACGGCGTGCGAAGGCGGTCGCGGCGGTGTCGTCCGGCTCCCCCGGCGACGTCGCGACCGCGTGGCCCGCCGCGCCGGACGGTGAGGGCCGTACGCCGTGGCGGCCGGACGGCGACGACCCGCTGCCCGCTGTGACACTCACGTTCGCCGGACCGCGTCGGATCGAGGCGGTCGTCGTGGGCGAGGACATCGCGCAGGGGCAACGCATCGAACACGTCGTCGTCCGAGGGCGCGGCGACGGCGGGTGGAAGCGGCTCGCCGAAGCGAACGCCGTGGGCCACCAGCGCATCCTGACGTTCCCGGCGGCCGAGGTGGACGCCGTGCGGATCGAGATCCCCCAGTTCCGGGACGCCCCCGTCGTCTCCCGGGCGGCCGCGATCGAGGCGACGCCATGAAGCGGCGGACCGCCGTCCTGTTCGCCGGCGTGGGCGCCGCGCTCGCCGCGCTCGTGCTGACCGGCGCGGTCATCAGCCAGCGCGGCGGCGAGGTCGCCTCCGTCGGCGGGCACGCCGTGACCAGGGACGAACTGCTCTTCCACATGCGGCGGCTGGCCCCGGCCGTGCAGAACGAGCTGCGCAACCGCTACCACCTCACGGGCGCCGTCGACTGGGACGCGCGGGCCGGCGACCGCAGCGCGCTCCAGCGGCTGGCCGAGCGCGCGCTCGACGAGGTCAAGCGGGACAAGACGACGCTCATCCTGGCGAAGGAGCAGGGGCTGGCCGGCTCGGTCGACCACGCCGGTTTCCTCGCCGAGCTGGCCGAGGAGAACGAACGACGCGCCCAGGCCGTGGCCAGGGGCGAGGTCGTGTACGGCCTGACGGAGTTCTCACCCGACGAGTACTACTCGCACCGGCTCACCGAGCTCACCACCCGGCTGAAGCAGCGGCTCAGCGCGGACGCGAACGGCCCCCTCCATGTCGGCGACGCCGAGGTCCGGCGGGAGTTCGACGCCGACCGGGACTCCTGGAGCGCCAACGCGACGACGTACGCGTACGCGAAGCTCGTGGTGCCGGTCCCGGACGGCGGGTCCGCCGCGCGCCTGGCGAAGCTGCAGCGGCGGGTGGACGACGCCGGCCGGCTGGCGGACCTCGCCGGCGAGCCGGGCGCCCGGTTCACGAAGGCCACGCACAAGGGCGGCGGCATGGCCGCGCACCAGCAGGACCTCATGGCGGTGCTCGGCGGGCTCGCGCCGGGCGACATCTCCGCCCCGGTCCGGGGCGACGGCCAGGTCACCTACTACGAGCTCACCGGCAAGACGGTCGACGAGGACGCGGCGTTCGCCGAGTACGCGCGGCGGATCCGGCAGTCGCTCATCGACAGGAAGTTCGGCGTCTACCTCCAGCGCCGCGTGGACGACGGTCACGTCACGGTCGACACGGCGGCGGTGGAGTCCATCACCACAGAGGAAGTTCACAGTGAAACCTGACGGCACCACACCCCCCGGCGCTCCGGCCCGGAGGCGGCCCGTGACAAGGGCGCTCCGCACGGGCCTGGCCGCCCTGCTGGCCGCGCTCGTCACGGCCTCGCTCGCTCCCGCCACACCGGCGGGAGCGGCGGCGCCCGGCAACGTCTCCGACCGTACCTCCGACCGGGCGGGCAAGCGGGACCTGCCCGGCAACGGACCGAACCGGACCGGCGGCACCGACTACTACGTCGACGCCACGAACGGCCGCGACGACGCCGCCGGCACCTCGCGGAAGACCGCCTGGCGGAGCCTGGCCAAGGTCAACGCCACAACGTTCGGGCCGGGCGACCGCATCCTGCTCAAGGCCGGCGAGCAGTGGCACGACGAGCAGCTCTGGCCGAAGGGCTCGGGCCGCGCGAAGCAGCCGATCACCATCTCCGCGTACGGCGACCCGCGCGCCCGCCTGCCCTACATCGCGACCAACGGCAAGGTGCCGAACCCGTTCCGCGCCGACGGCACCAAGAACCCCGAGACGGTGGGCCTGACCGGGGCCATCGTGCTGCGCAACCAGCAGTACTTCGAGATCGACCACGTCGAGCTGTCCAACGACGACGACTTCGCCACCGACATCACGACCGGCACGTACGTCCGCGACGGCATCTCCGTCTCCATCAACGCCGACCTGCTGGAGGCCGGCGCGGACAGCGTCATGGACCACTTCCGCGTCTCCGACGTCCACGTCCACGACCTCGACGGCCCGAGCACCTGGCAGAAGATCCACTACGGCGGCGTCAACTTCCAGGTCTTCGGCAGCAAGAGCTACAAGGAGTACGGCACCGGCGGCCACTACTTCAAGGACGTCAGGATCGAGAACAACACCTTCAAGAAGGTCGAGCTGCACGCCGTGCAGTTCGCGTTCAACTGGTTCGCCGCCGACGGTCAGGACGCCGGTGAGTACGACGAGAGCGGCAAGTTCCACGAGGGCTGGGAGCAGCTCTGGGTGCGCACCCGCGACCTGTACAGCCGTGACGTCTCCATCAGCCACAACTACGCGGAGAGCGTCGGCCAGGGCGCGTTCCAATTCGCCAACAGCAAGCACCTGATCTCGGAGTACAACGAGGTCAACGGCTTCCTCCAGCGCTACGACGCGGTGTCGTGCGGGCTCTACCTGTGGGCGGGCGCCGACTCGGTCATGCAGTACAACGAGGTCTACGGCGGCCCGGACAACGAGTTCGACGGCACGCCGTGGGACCTCGAGTACACGAACTTCAACGTCACCTACCAGTTCAACTACTCGCACGACAACGCGGCGGGCTGGATGGCGTACATGGGCAACAGCTCGAACTCGGTCGCGCGCTACAACCTGAGCGTCAACGACAACGGCGTGCTCGTGAAGAACATGTTGTCGACGAACTACTCGCCGACCTACTTCGCGAACAACACGTTCGTGTACGACGGCGCGGACCTCGACACCTTCCACGACGAGACGTTCCTGAGCACCGTCTACTTCCTGAACAACATCTTCTACAACACCTCGAAGACGGATGCCACGCCGTGGTACCGCCGTACCGGCGCGCTGCGCCAGGCGGTGTTCAGCAACAACGACTACTACGAGGCGAGCGGCACCCACTCGCCGCAGGAGCCGGCGGACCCGCGCGGTCTGCGCGTCGATCCGAAGTTCGTGGGCGACCCCGCCGGCTACGTCACCGGGGCGGGCGTGAAGAACATCCGCAAGGCCGCCGCGCACTTCAGGCTCCGTGGGAACTCCCCGCTCATCGACGCCGGCCGCTACAACCCCCACCTGGGCAAGGAGGACTTCCTCGGCACCCACATCTACTACGGCGACGCGCCCGACATCGGCATGGCGGAGAGCCGCAGGGGCAAGAAGGTCCACGACCCGGTGGACGACGACCCCATCGAGGAGGAGACCGGCGACGACCGCGTCAACCTCGCGCTCGGCAAGCCCGTCACCGCCAGCTCGACCCACCCGGGCGCGAACGGCACGCTCGTCGCGAAGAACCTGACCGACGGCGACCCGGCGACCCGCTGGGCGGCGGCCGACGACGCCTCCTACCCGATCACGCTGGACGTCGACTTCGGCGCGGACACCACGTTCGACGAGGTCTACCTCGACGAGTACACCGACTCGGGCACCAACCCCCGGGTCAAGTCGTTCGAGCTGCAGCGGTGGGACGCCGCCGGCGGCTCCTGGGTGACGTTCGCCCAGGGCTCCGACGGCATCGGCCACGACAGGTCCGTCACCGGGTTCGGCGACGTCACGACGTCCAAGCTGCGGGTGTCGCTCACCGAGCGGCTGCCGGACGAGGAGTACAGCCCGACGATGACGGAGATCGCCGTCCACCGCGCGGACGGGTGACCACGGTACGGGGTGGACGTCCAGGCGTCCGCCCCGTACCTCCGGTTAGTGCTGACGAGGGGCGGTCTCCGGCTGCTCCTCGTTCAGCGAGTCGACCAGCGCGTCGGCCTCGGCGTCGCGCACCGGAGCGACCAGGCCGACGAGCACGAACACCACCAGCGCCGACAGGACGGGCGTGGCCACCTCCACGGTCTGGCTCTGACCGGGGAAGACGTACTTCAGCAGCGCGAAGACCACGAGCCCGGTCGCCCAGGAGCCGATCGCGGCGGCGGGACCGCTGCGCCGGAACATCGGCAACATGCCGAGCAACATCGGGATGGCGATCGGCCCGACCAGCGCGCCGAACCAGAGGATCAGCAGGCCGAGCACGCCGCCGAAGCTGTCCGCGCCGAGCGCGATGCCCATCGACAGCGCGATGAACAGGAACGTGGAGACCCGGCCGGCCAGCAGCTCGGACGTGGACGACAACCGCTGGGCCCGCTTCCAGACAGCGGGGATGATGTCCCTGATCACCACCGAGGAGATGGCGTTGGCGTCGGAGGACGTCATCGCCATGGTGTGGGCGAACATCCCGGCCAGCACGAGCCCGATGAGCCCGCCGGGCAGCAGCTGCTGGGTCAGCAGCGCGTACGACTGGTCGGGCTCGGCCAGGCCCGGGAGCAGGACCGGCGCGGCCCACATCGGGAAGAACAGCACGAGGGGCCAGAACAGGTAGAGGCCCGCCGAGAACAGCGCCGCCCGCCTGGCCGAGTCGCCGGTCGGCGCGGCGATGAAGCGCTGGGCGAGGTTCCACGTGCCGCCGTTGTAGGAGAGCGTGTTGATCAGCAGGTAGACCAGGACGAAGCCCATGGTGTACGTGCCGTTGAACGGCTGCCCATGCCCTTCGGGAAGCTTGTCCCACAACGTCCAGATGGCGGATATGCCGCCGAGCTGGGCCAGCACCGCGACGAACAGCGTGATCCCCGCGACGAGCTGGATGACGAACTGGCCGAGGTCGGTGAGCGCGTCGGCCCACAGCCCGCCGATCGTCGAGTAGACCAGCGTGACGCCGCCGGTGAGCAGCACACCCCAGGCGATCGGCACGCCCGCGAACACCTGGAGCAGCAGCGCGGTCGCCGCCCACTTGGCCCCCACGTCGAAGACCTTCAGCGCGGTGCCGCTCCACGCGAGCACCTGCTGCGCGGGAACGTTGTAGCGGGTCGCGAGATACTCCAGCGGCGAGATGATCCCGAGCCGCTGCCGCAACCGGGGCCAGCGCGGCGCGAACAGGACCGACCCGACCAGCATCGCGAACGTGATGCCGATCGCCCACCAGACGTACAGGGTGAATCCGGCGGTGTAGGCGATCGCCGCGTAACCGACGAACACCGCTGAGCTGTATCCCGACATGTGGTGCGAAATGCCGGACAACCACCAGGGCATTCGGCCTCCGGCGGTGAAGAAGTCCTTGGCGTCACGGATGCGGGACTTCGCCCAGACACCGATGGCGATCATCACCACGAAGTAGCCACAGATCACTAGCCAGTCGAGAAAGCCCATGAGATCTCCCAGTTCGGGGGGTGGGGAGCAGTGCGGTTCAGGCGCCGTGGACGGGCACGCCGTTCACGAAGGTGCGCAGGACGGACAGGTCGGACAGGTCGGACGTGGTGACGATCAGGTCGGCGGGCGCGCCGGGCTCGATCCGGCCGCCCCCGGTCCCGAGCAGCCGGGCCGGGTTCGCCGCCGCCAGGCGCAGCGCGGTGCCGAGGTCGATCTCCGTGTGGGTGACCGCCCAGGCGACGCACTCGATCAGCGAGCTTCCGGAACCGGCCAGCAGGTCGGTTCCCGGCAGCGTCACCCGGCCGTCCTCGCGTACGGTGATCCGGCCGCCGACCGGGGTCGTGTAGTCGCCCGGCGCGCATCCGGCCAGCGTGACGGAGTCGCTGACGAGCAGCGACCGGCCGGTTCCCTTGGCCCGCACCATCGCGGTGAACGTGTCGGCCGGCAGGTGGTGCCCGTCCGCGATGAACGTCGCGGCGAGCCGGTCCTGCGCGAGCTGCGTCCAGATGTAGTTGGGATGGCGGCGGATCACCGCGTGGGCGCCGTTGCCGAGGTGGGTGGAGAGCCGCGCGCCCGCCTGTACGGCCGCCTCGATGTCGGCAGGCGCCGCAGCCGTGTGCCCGATGGCCACGATGACGTCGCGCCGGGCGAGCTCGCCGATGTAGGGGACGGCGCCCGCCCGCTCGGGGGCAAGCGTGACGATCCGTACGAGGCCGCCCGCCGCTTCCTGCCAGCGGCCGAACTCGGCGAGGTCGGGGTCGCGCAGGTGGCGGGCGTCGTGCGCGCCCCGCGGCCCGTCCTCGGCCGCCAGGCTGGGCCCTTCGACGTGCACGGCGGGTACGGCATGCCGGACCAGCGGATCGGCCTGTCTCGCCGCCGCGATCACGCGCAGGTTCCTGACGATCCTGTCCTCGGGCGCGGTGATGATCGTGGGGCACCACGTCGTGGTGCCCCGCCTCCACAGCTCCCGTGTCAGCTCGGCCACGTCGCCGGCCGACAGGTCGTCCGCGTTGACGTCGCGGCCGGCGTACCCGTTGACCTGGAGGTCCACCAGGCCGGGCAGCACCAGCACGTCGGGGGCGTCGCGGACCTCGGTGACCGCGGCGATCCGCGGTCCGTCCAGCTCGACGTGCACGGGACGCCCGCCGGCGAGCCTGCCCTCGACCTTCACCGCGCCTCCCCTGCCAGCGTCGTGGCGGCGGCCATGACCAGGCGGCCGGCTTCGGGGGTGAACGCGGCGCGCAGCCCGTAGGCGCGGTGGGCCTCGCAGATCTCGTAGCCGCCCGCCTCGTAGTGCGCCTCGGGGTAGGGCAGGTACCCGGGGACCCCGCCCGAGTAACCGGCGACGAGCAGCCCGGGATCGCCGAGCGCGGCGCGCAGTTCCACGGCGAACTCGACGAAGGGCTCGCAGGGCAGGAACACCAGCGGCACGCCGCCCCACCGGTGCACGGCGACCTGGACCTCGACCGCCTCCGGCCCGGGGCCGGCCAGCTGGGTGCGCGCCCAGTCCGCCCAGATGCCGTCGGGTTCGTCCGCGAGCGCCCGCAACCGGTCCGGCGCGAGCGGTTCGCCGAGCGGCAACTCGACCCGCGCGGCGGCCACCCGGGTGCCGATGCGTTCGGCGGCCCCGAAGGTCCTGTCCGGCCGCGGCTCGGTGCCGCGCAGGCTGTCGACCGCGGTGTGCCCGGTGTTGAGCTGGCCGCAGCAGCCCTGGAGGAACATCACCACGCCGCCGGTCCTGGCCTGCACGTGCCGCCGCGCGTACCCGGGCCAGTCAGCGGTGATCTGGAGGTTGCCGGGGCCGAGCGTCACCGGGTGGCAGGCGTAGGAGAACACGGTGGCGATGGGCGCGCCGTCCACGCGCTCCAGCCGTACGACGGGGACCACGGTGTCGGTGAGGCTCCCGCCGCGCCGGTTGCTCGCGACGCCGTGCAGCGTGCCGCTGCCCCGGCGGAGCACGGCGGGCGTCAGCGCGCCGACCGCGGCCTGCGCGGCTCCGGCGATCCGCGCGCAGGCGTGCCGGACGTACGCGGGGTCGGCGACCCCGCCGATGCCTCCCCCGGTCACCGCCGGTCCGGCGTGCGTGTGCGTCACCGCCACGGCCACCTGCTCCTCCGGGACCCCCGTACGGTCACGCACGTCGCGGGCGATGCTCCGGGTGGTCTCCGGGTCGAGGGCGATGAGGTCGGCGCAGACCACGACGGAGGTGGTCGTGCCGTCGGAGACCGCCACGGCGGTGGCCTGCAACGGGTCGTGCACGGCGGTGGAGGCGGAGGTCCTGGCGGCGTAACCGGCGAGCGAGCCGCCGGGCGGCGGCGTGATGTCGGCGACCGCGGCCCCGGCGAGCAGGCCGTCTCCCGTCACAACCATCGGACCCGCCCCCGGAAGCGGTCGAGGAAGAGCGCGTTGCGTTCGTCGCCGTCCGGCGCGTTCCCGCTGCGCCAGATCTCGGGAACCGTGCCCCGTCCGGCCAGCTCGGCGATCGCGGCGGCCATGAGGCAGTTGAGCGCGTACGCGTTGGCGAACGTCGAGATCGCGCCGACCCGCTCGGGCATCCCCTCGATCTCGAGTACGGCGTCGCCGACCGGCACCTTCGTGTCGATGTGCAGGTCGACGAGGTCGTGCAGGTTGTGCCCGGTGGGATGCCTGGCCGGATGATCGGGCGCGGTGCTGTCGGCGTGTTCCCTGGAGGAGACGCCGATGACCGTGACGCCCCGCTCGCGGGCGGTCAGCGCGGCGTCGATGAGCGCGGCGTTGATGCCGTAGGCGTTGACCAGGACGAGCAGGTCGCCCGCGCCGAGCCGGTTGTCCTCGACGACGACGCGGCCGTAGCCGGGGGTGCGCTCGATGGCCATCGAGCGCAGCGCGCCACCGGACAGCAGCGTGCCCTCGTCGAGGATCGCGCTGACGTTGACCAGGCCGCCCGCGCGGAAGAACACCTCCTGCGCGGCGAGGTTGGAATGCCCGCCGGGGCCGTAGACGTAGATCAGCCGGTCCGTCCCCCGCACGGTGATGTGGTCGGCGATGAGCGCCGCCGCCGCCTCGATGGCGTCGGCCTCCTCGGTCTCGATCCTGCCGATCAGGCCCGCGACCTGCTCGGCGTACGTGCGCATGAGCGACGCGTGCCGACCGCCGGGCCGTCCGTTGGGCCGTCCGTTTCGCACCCTGCAAGCTCCTCATGACCGATGAAAGCGATTGCAGGCATTCAAGACCACGGCCGAATCCAGGTCAAGGGGTCGGCCGGGGTCCCGTGGAGTCGCGCGCCACGAACACCCCGGGCAGCCTGTGGTGTTCCGGCGCGCCGCCCGGCGCCTCGATCCGCCTGGTCAGCACCTGGACCGCGGTGGCGCCGAGACCGTCCATCGGCGCGGTCACCGTGGTCAGGCTCGGCGTCACCGTACGGGCGAGCAGCACGTCGTCGCAGCCCACGACGCTGCGGTCGCCGGGCACGGAGACGCCCCGCCCGGCCAGCTCGGCGAGCACCCCGCACGCGGTGAGGTCGTCGAAGGCGAACGCCGCGGTGGCGTCGGTCTCCAGCAGCGCGGCGCCGGCCTGCCGGCCGCCCTTGAACGTCGCGCGGAACGGCCCGAGCTCGGTGAGCTCGACCTCGCGGCCGCGCGCCCACCTGCGGATCGCCTGCGAGCGCCGGGCCGCCGCCCACGACGCGCTCGGCCCGGCGAGCAACGCGAACCTGCGGTGACCGTGCTTGTGCAGATGCTCGCCCGCGTCGAAGAGCGCGCTGGTGTTGTCGCAGATCACCGACGACAGGTCGCGCAGCGGCCGGTTGAGCAGGACGCAGGGCAGCCCCTTCGCCGCCTCGCGCAGCGCGGCCGACGACGAGCGCGGCGAGGCCACGATCACCCCGTCCACCCTCCCGCGCAGCCGGGCCACGTGTCTCACCTCCGCCGCCGCGCTCTCCTCCGCGTCGACCAGCATGACCGAGCTGCCCATCCGCTCCGCCGTACGCTGGATCGACCGCACGAGCAGCGGGAAGAACGGGTTGGTGATGTCGGAGACGATCAGCCCGATCGTCTCGGCCCGGCCCGTGACCAGCCCGCGCGCGGCCGGGTTGGGCAGGTAGCCGAGCTCGCGGGCGACGGCCGTCACCTGGTCCCTGACCGCCGGGCTGACCAGCTCGGGGCGGTTGAAGACCCGCGACACGGTCGCCGCCGAGACGCCGCACCGCCGGGCGATGGAGTAGATCGTCGGCTTGCTCAACCCGCGCTCCTCGGCCTCGGCTCACCCCAGCTTGACCGGAGTACTCTAGCGGAGCAAGAATCCATGCAATCGCTTTCATTGTCCGCAGGAAAGGACGGCATGGGTTCCGAGCAGCCCGAGCGGGTCGCCCGCAGCCAGCTCGAGGAGGTCGTCCTCCCGTTCTGGCTCGGCAACGGCATCGACACCGAGCACGGCGGGTTCTTCACCTGCTTCGACAACCGCGGCAGGCGCCTGCTGTCGACGAACAAGTTCACCTGGTCGCAGGGGCGTTTCGTGTGGCTGCTCGCCCGCGCCGCCCGGCTCGCCGACCGGGGCCTGCTCTCGCCCGACCGGCTCGGCGCCGGCTCCGCCACGCTCATCGGGCACGCGGAACGCGGCGCGTCCTTCCTGCTCGACCACGCCGTCGGCGGCGACGGCCGGTGCGCCTACGTCCTCGACCGGCGGGGCGGCACGGCGCTCGACGAGGACGGCCGGCCGCTGCCCGCGCAGCGCAGCGTCTTCGCCGACGCCTTCGTCGCCATGGGGCTCGCCGAGCTCACCCGTTACACCGGTTCGCCCGTCCACCTCCCCACGATCGACATGATCGTCCAGCGGATCGCGGACGACGTGGAGGCCGGCGATCCGCCGACGCCTCCGTACCCGCTGCCGCCCGGCTGCTCGGGGTTCGGCGCCCGCATGATCGTCCTCAACGCCCGGCTCGACCAGGCACGCGCCCATGAGGCCGCGTCCGCGGACCGGACCAACCCCTACGCCGGCGAGTTGCGCGCCGCGCGCCGCGCGCCGCGCGCCGCGCCATGCTCGCGCACCGGGAGGACGGCGGGCTGTTCACCGAGACGTTCGTGGCCGATCCCGGCATGCGCGACACGGTCCTGGCCAGGCACCGCACGCCCGGCCACGCGCTGGAGGGCATCTGGATGGCGCTGGAGGCGGGCGAGTCGCTCGGCGAGACCGGCGACCACGGCGACCTGCTCGCCAGCGTCTCCGCCCTGTGCGCCGCCGGGTGGGACGACGAGCACGGCGGGCTGTTCCGCTACGTCGGCGTCTCGGGGCGGCGCGCGGGAGGACCGTACGAAGACCTGGTCACCCGCACCTGGTCGACGAAGTTGTGGTGGGTGCACACGGAGGCCGCCTACACCACGCTGCTGGCGGCCGAGCGTTACGGCGACCGGGAGGCGGCCCGCTGGTTCGAGCGGATCTGGGACTACACGATCGGCACGTTCCCCGGCGGAGCGGACGGCGAGGAGTGGATCCAGATCAGGAACCGGGCAGGGGAACCTCTCGACGAGGTCGTCGCGCTGCCGGTCAAGGACCCTTACCACATCGCCAGGAACCTCATGCAGATCATCGAGCTCCGCGAGCTCCGCTCCTAGGGAGGACGGCCGTGACGACCGCGAACGCGGACCCCTTGATCGAACGGACCGCCGGGCACCTCGGTGTCCGGATCTTCAGCGACAGGGCGCAGGCCGGCGCCGCGGCGGGGCGGGCCGCGGTGGCGGCGTTGCGCGCGGCGCTCGCCGCCCGCGGCGAGGCCAGGGTCGTCTTCGCGGCCGCTCCTTCACAGCGGGAGACGCTGGCCGGGTTGCGCGCGGCCGAGGGCATCGGCTGGTCGCGGGTCACCGTCTTCCACATGGACGAGTACATCGGCCTGCCCGCCGGCGCGCCCCAGCGGTTCGGCCGGTTCATGCGCGACGAGCTCTGGGACGCCGTGCGGCCCGGCGCCGTACACGTGATCGAGCCCGGCGACGACCCCGAGGCCGAGAGCGCCCGCTACGCCGCGCTCCTCGGCAGCGCGCCGATCGACCTGGTCTGCCTGGGCATCGGCGACAACGGCCACCTGGCGTTCAACGACCCGCCGGTGGCCGACTTCGCCGACCCCCTCGCGGTCAAGGTGGTCGAGCTCGACGAGGACTGCCGGCGGCAGCAGGTCAGCGACGGGTGCTTCGCCGCGCTCGCCGACGTGCCCGAGCGGGCGATCACGCTGACCGTTCCCACGCTGATGGCCGGGCGCACGCTGGTCGCCACCGTGCCCGGTGCGGGCAAGCGGGCCGCGCTCGCCGCCGCGCTCGACGGGCCGATCAGCGAGAGCTGCCCGGCCTCCGTCCTGCGCACCCACCCGGCCTGTACGCTCTTCGCCGACCTGGAGGCGTACCGGTGAGCCCCTCAACTGTGCGCCCGGTGGTCGGCCCGGTGGTCGGCCCGGTGGTCGGCACGGTGGTCGGCACGGTGGTCGGCACGGTGGTCGGCACGGTGGTCGGCACGGTGGTCGGCACGGTGGTCGGCACGGTGGTCGGCACGGTGGTGAGCCCGCAGTGAGCCTGGTGAGGCTCAGCCGCGCCACCCTGTCCAGGGTGGCGCCGGACGCGCGCCCGCTCGCCGAGCCGCGCGCCACCGGCGTCGTGCACCTGGGGATCGGTGCCTTCCACCGGGCCCACCAGGCCGTTCACACCGAGCGGGCCATGTCCGCGACCGGTGACGACCGCTGGGGCATCTGCGGGGCGAGCCAGCGCAGCACCGACGTGGCCGACCGCCTCCGCCCCCAGGACTGCCTGTACGGCGTGCGCGCCGGCGACGAGGCCCGCGTGGTCGGCTCCGTACGTGAGGTGCTCGTTCCCGGCGACGACCTGGCGGCGCGGCTGAGCGCCCCGGAGACGGCCGTGGTCACGGTGACCATCACCGAGCGGGCCTACCGCCCCGATCCCCGGGGCGCGATCGCACGGCTCGTGGCCGGCCTGCGCGCCCGAGCCGCCGCGGACGCGGGCCCGCTCACCGTCATCTCCTGCGACAACCTGCCCGGCAACGGCGCGGTCCTCGCCGGGCTCGTCGCGGACCTGTGCGAGCCTCCCCTGCTCGCGTGGGTCGAGCGGAACATGACGTTCCCCGCCTCCATGGTGGACCGGATCGTCCCCGCGACCACGCAGGCCGACCTGGACGACATGGCCGCCAGGCTGGGCGTGGCCGATCTGGGGGCGGTCGTCACCGAGCCGTTCACGCAGTGGGTGATCGAGGACCGGTTCGCCGGTGACCGGCCCGCGTGGGAGCGGGCGGGCGCGCTGCTGGTGGGGGACGTGCGGCCGTACGAACGCATGAAGCTGCGCCTGCTCAACGGCAGCCATTCCGCCATCGCCTACCTGTCGGGCGCCGAGCACGTGTCGGAGGCCCTGAGCGACCCCGCGTTCGCCGGATACCTGCGCCGGTTGATGGACGACGACCTGTCGCCCACCCTGGAGGGGCTGGCGGGGTTCGACCTCGTACGGTACAAGCAGTCGCTGATGGCCAGGTTCGCCAACCCGGGCCTGCGGCACCGCGTCGCGCAGATCGCGGTGGACGGCTCGCAGAAGCTGCCGCAGCGCCTGCTCGACCCGGCCCGCGAGCGGCTGGCGGCCGGGCACGAGCCCCGCTGGATCGCGCTGGCCGTGGCCGGGTGGATGCGGTACGTCACCACGGCCCGCGACCTGGCCGATCCCCTGGCCGAGCGGCTGCGCGGCGACGAGACGGCCTCCGCCTCGGCCACCGTGGACCGACTGCTGGCGATCGGCGAGATCTTCGGCACCGACCTGCCGGACGACCCGGTCTTCCGCGACCTGGTCACCGACCACCTGGAACGGCTGACCGCCGACGGCCTGCCCGCCACCCTCCGCGCGCTCGTCTAGCCCCTGACCGGGCCGTCCGGGCGGTCGAGCCGGGCGCGCACGCCGTCGTCGCCGGCGAAGCGATCACCGTATCGGCAGGGCTGTTCAGCCCACGGAGCCGCTGAGGTCGGTGGTGCCGCCGCCACTTGTTCCCGAGCCCGCGCTGCTGGTGATGGGCTGGCCGTCGACATAGGCAACGGCGGTCACCGAGCCGGCGCTCAGGCGCCGGATGGAAAGGCTCCAGGTGTCCTCACCCTGTTCAGCGAGGGTGATCTCCTTCCGCCATGGCGGCCTCACCTGGGGCACGGTCGTGGAGCGGCCGTTGATGACGTAGGTGATGGCGAAACTTCCTTCGCCCGTGACATCGAAGGTAAGGGTGTGCGGCTCGTCACCGGAGGAGCAGGCGGCCAGCAGCACGGTGGCCCCGGCCGACACCAGCGAGCGCGCCCACTTGCCTGATGCGGTCATCCGATCACTTAACCACGGCAGAACACCGCAATGCTCGGGCGAGGACGGTTCGGCCTCTCCGACCCGCAGGCGGTGCCCGGCCGGCCTCGACGGGCCGCGCGCATGTTCGCCAAGGCCGAGGCGGCGGGCGCCGACGCGGCCGTCCTCGACGACGCCGTCCCGCCGGCCCGGAAATCCACCGCCCGCGCCGAGGTGGCCGAGGCCGTCGCGACCACGGCCGGCGACATGGCGCTTTTCGTCCGGATCAACCCGCTCGACGGCTGGGCCGGGGCCGAGGACCTGCGTGCCGTCGCCCATCCGCGGCTGGCCGGGGTGGTCCTGCCCAGGCTGCGCGCCTTCGCCGGGCAGAACCGGGCGCGACGAAAAAAGGGGTTGGCCCGGGGGCCGATGATCGGATAAACCTTGCAGCCGGACCACGACACCGAAAGGAGGGATAAGCCATGACGATGTCCATGATCACCGCGCTTGTCTCCTCCCGGGGCGCTGACCGCGCCTGACCCCGGAGCGGACGAGCGCCCTCAGCGGGAGTGTGTCTCGACCGTGGAACGAAACGACCTGACCGTGCGCCCGATCACCGGACGCGACGAACTCGACCTCTTCACCCGGCTGCCCTACACCCTCAACGACGAACTCGCCGACGACCTCCTAGCCGGCCGCCGGCGACCGGAATGGACGTGGGTCGCCCTGCGCGGTGACCGCCTGGTGGCCAGGGCCGCCTGGTGGTGCCGTACGGGCGACGACGCACCCTTCCTGCTCGACGTCTTCGACCTCGACGACGGCGGCCCGGACGACGACCGCGTGGACGTCGGCGCGCGACTGCTGCGCACCGCCATGGCCGTCGTGGTGCCGGCGGGGACCCACCCGCCCGAGTACGGCCGCGCCGTGCCGCCCGGCTGGCGCGACGACGCGACGGCCAGGCGCGCCGTCGAGGAGCGCATGGCCGCGCTGGAACGGACCGGCGCCCGCCTCTTCGTCGAACGCCTCCGCCTGGAGTGGCGTGCGGGAACGCCGGTCCCCGCGCCGGGCGGGCGCCTGAGGTTCCGGCCGGTCCGCGACACCGAGGAGATCCTCTCCCTGATGACGCAGGTCCTCGACGGCACCCTCGACGCGCACAGCAGGGACGACCTGACCCGGCTGCCTCCCCGCGAGGCCGCCGTCAGGCACTACGAGGACGAACTCGCCCGCTACCGGAGCCCGCGCGACTGGTGGCGGGTCGCGACGTTGCCGGACGGCGAGCCGGTGGGGTTCGTCACCCCGGCCCGCAACGACTACAGCGCCGTCATCGGCTACCTCGCCGTGGTGCCCACGCACCGGGGCAACGGCTACATCGACGACATCCTCGCCGAGGGCACCCGCATCCTGGCCGCGCAGGGGGTTCCGCGCATCCGGGCGGCCACGGATCTCGGCAACCTGCCCATGGCGAACGCCTTCGCCCGCGCCGGCTACGTCACCTTCGAACGCATGATCAACATGACCTGGGCCTGATCGGCCCCCTCCTGGGCCGGCGCCCGGCAGAGCTCATGACGCGACCATCACCCCCACCGGACGAGACGGGCAGGACCGCTCGGCGGCGCCGTCCTCGGCCACGAGGGCGTTGCCCGGGGCCCTCAGCAGAGCCTCAGCCTGCGAGGTTCTTGAGCGTCTCCCTCGCGATCTCCTCCACGCCCCGCAGGAGTTCCTCCTCGGGTACGGGCCGGCTGTCCTTGTTCGACAGGATCTCGCGGCCCTTGTTGTCCGTGCCGTGGAAACGGATGTCGACGGTGGTGTTGCCCCTGACGACGAACATCCACGCCACCGCCGTGCGCCTCTTGGTGTGCTGGTTGTAGATCGCGTACGCCCCGTCGCCCAGGTCGCCGACCTCTTTGATCTCTCCGTGTTCGGTGTAGTACGGGTCACCCTTGGTCTGGCCCGACTGGTCGCGCATCGAGCGCCACATGGACTCGGCGTCGTCCAGGGCGGAGTCGTTGTCCGGCCAGACGTTGACCTTGAGGGTGATGGACCGGCTCAGGTTGTAGCCGTCCTTCATGTGGTAGCCCTTCTGGTTCCACATGCAGTCCTTGCGCTTGGCGCCGTACCCGTCCTTCGCGACGCCCGGCTCGGACTCGCTCTTGGGCGCCAGCCGCGAGGTCAGGCTCGCGGACAGCAGGTCGCACACTTCGGGTACGTCCTGCAACGGGGGGAAGGTGGAGGTCACGGTCGAGGAGGGCGAGGGCTGCACCGTGTCCTGCGGGGAGGCGGAGGTGGGGCCGAGGGTCGGC
>NZ_SMLD01000134.1:0-25263 GCF_004352805.1 Nonomuraea mesophila | reverse complement strand
GCACAGGGGACGGGGCGGGATCGAGGCGCAGCGCCGGATGGAGCTCGGCCCCCGCCGCGGCCAGTGCGTCCGCGCAACGATCGAGGTCGAGGTGGTAGTAGCTGTCGCGGGCGTCGAAGCTGCTGCGCCGGGAGGTGACCAGCCCGCTGCCGCGCAGCAACCGCAGATGGTAGGAGATCAGGTTCTGCGGATGGCCGAGCAGGTCGACGAGCTCACGGACCCGGTAGTCGCCGGCGGCCAGCGCGGTCAGCAGCCGCCAGCGCAGAGGGTGGGCGGCCATGCGCACGAACGCCGGGGCGGTCGGGGCCGGAGGTGCCATGCCGGCAGAATACATCAAACTGATTTGATGCGTCATCCGGCGAGCAGGGCGGCGCGGGCCAGCCCGATGGCGGCGCCGCCGGCGATCAGCCAGGCGTTGTTGAGCTTGGTGGTCCAGAGCAGCACCAGGCTGAGCACCGCTATGGCCGCGGTCAGCGGGTCGACGACGGCCGTGCGGGCGAGCTGGTAGGAGACCCCGGCCATGAGCGCCAGCGCCGCGGCGTTCACCCCGTCGAGCAGGGCGGACGCCCACCGGCTCGAGCGCAGCCAGCCTGTGAGCCGGGTGAGCAGGCCGACGAAGACGAACGACGGCAGGAAGATGGCCACGGTGGCCACGAACGCGCCGATCGGCCCGGCGACGACATAGCCCACGAAAGTGGCGGTGGTGAACACCGGCCCGGGGGTGACCTGGCCGATGGAGACCGCGTCGGCGAGCTGCTGCGAGCTGAGCCAGCCGAGCCGCTCGACGAAATCGCCGCGCAGGAAGGCCAGCAGCACGTAGCCGCTCCCGTACAGCACCGATCCGATCTTCAGCATCGTGAGGAACAGCTGCGTCAGCTGACCTCCGGTCGGTTCGGGGAAGAGGGGAGATCCGCCGAAGGCGAGCAGCGGGGCGGCGAGCACGCCGGGCAGCCGGTTCTGGTCGCCGGGCGGGCGGCGCGGCAGGCGGCGCGGCAGGCGTACGGCGGCGGCCAGCAGCGCCCCGGCCGCCAGGATCAGCAGCTCGTTGACCCCCGCCAGGTAGGCGGCCAGCGCGGCAAGGGCCAGGGCACCCAGCCACGCGGTCTTGATCACCGTGCGCCACAGGCCGAACAGGGCGTGGGCGATGATGGCGATCACCGCCGGGACGATGCCGTACAGCAGGCCCTCGGCCGCGGGCGTGCTGCCGTAGGTGACGTAAGCCCAGGCCAGGGTGGTGACGATGAGCGCGGCAGGGAGGATGAAGCAGACCCCGGCCGCGACGAGACCGCGCATGCGCGCACGGTCGTGGCCCAGGTGGATGGCCAGTTCGGTGGAGTTGGGGCCGGGGATCAGGTTGGTCGCGCCCATCAGGTCGGCGAAGCGTTCGTCGCTCACCCAGCCGCGGCGGCGCACCAGCTCGTCGCGCATCATCGCGATGTGCGCCGCCGGTCCGCCGAAGGCGATGGTGCCGAGCTTGAGGAACAGCAGCGCCACCTCCCGGACCGCGGGCCAGGACGCCCCCGCCCCGCCGGAGCCTCCGGTGACGTGCTCGCTCACCGCCGCGGTCCTTTCCCTGGTGTGGCCGGCTGACCGCGCCGACTCTATCAAATCCATTTGATGTAACGGTATGTCGTGGATCAAATGCAATGAGCGCCACATGGTTGACCAACTGTACAGTGGGCTGACCGTATGGTTACTATGCTGAGCATGCGGTCAGACACGGACGATCTCAAGGCGCGTGCCAGGATCAGGAACACCGCCCTGGAGCTGTTCGGGGCCGAAGGCGCCAGCGGGGTGAGCCTGCGTGCGGTCGCCGCCCGTGCCGGCGTCTCCCACGCCCTGGTCCTGCACCATTTCGGCAGCAAGGAGGGCTTGCGCAGGGAGTGCGACGCGTACGTGATCTCGCTCGTGCGCGGCGGCCCCGGCATCGAGGCGCTGGGGGAGACGGCGGGATTGGCGGCGATGCTGGAGGCCGCCGGCCCCGTGCGGCGATATCTCGGCCGGGCGTTCCTGGACGGCAGCCCCGAGGCGGCGGCGCTCTACGAGGAGATCGTCGAGACCACCGAGCAGTGGCTGGAACAGGGCGTGGCGGAGGGGTGGGCACGGCCGAGCCAGGACCCGCGCGCCCGCGCCGCCATCTACGTGACCTGGCTGCTCGCCCCGCTGGCTTTCGGCGAGCACCTGTCGCGGGTGCTCGGCCTTCCGGACCCGCACGACATGGACGCCACGTTGCGCTACTCGCGGGCCGGCATCGAGATCTTCACCGACGGCGTGTTCGCCGACGACCGCGCCCTGAGGGCCTGGGAGGCGGTCAGGAAGGAGCGGCGGGCGCCGTGACAGCGCTGCCGCCATGACCGATTTCGCCATCAAGGAGACATGACCATGACCGACATCGCCGGCTTGCTGACCGCCCCCGACAGAGACGCGTTCCTGGCCGGCCTGGCCGGACAGGGGCCGGTGTGCCGGGGCACCTACATCGACGGCAGCCCCGTCTGGCTGGTGACCGGCTATCCCGAGAGCGTCGCGGTGCTCACGGATCCGCGGTTCAGCAGCGATGTCACCCGGCAGTCCACGATCGACCTGGCCGCCGTCGCCGGGCTGCCCGGCGACGTCGCCCCCTACCTGCTGCGCACGCTGGGCGCCAACGACCCGCCCGACCACACCAGGCTGCGGCGGCTGGTGTCGCGGGAGTTCACGGCCCGCCGGGTGGAGAGCCTGCGCCCGCGCATCCAGGAGATCGTCGACGCGTTGGTGTCCGGCCTGCCCGAGGAGTTCGACCTCATCGAGCGCTTCGCCTACCCCCTGCCCGTCCAGGTGATCTGCGAGCTGCTCGGTGTGCCGGCGGCGGACCGCGGCACCTGGCGTTCCTGGGCCGCCGATCTCACGGCTCCCGACCTGGAGAAGGTCGCGGCCGGCGCCAGGGGACTGGTCGGATACATGTCCCGGCTGATCGTCGCCAAGCGTGCGGATCCCGGCGACGATCTGCTGTCAGGGCTGATCAGGGTCCAGGAGGCCGACGGCGACCGGCTCGCCGACGAGGAACTGATCTCGATGTCGATCAGCATCCTGATGGCCGGGCACGAGACCACCGTCGGCCTCATCAGCCAGAGCGTCTGGCTCCTGCTCACCCGCCGCCTCGACCCCGGTGACATCTCGGACGCCGTCGAGGAGTTCCTGCGCTTCACGGGGAGCGCGGAGATCGCCGTCCTGCGTTACACGCTGGAGCCCGTGGAGATCGGCGGCGTGACCATCCCGCAGGGGGAGGCGGTGCAGGTGGTGTACGCGGCCGCCAACCGCGACCCGCGCCGCTTCGACCAGCCCGGCCGGCTGGACCTGCGCCGCGCCGACAACGCGCATCTCGCCTTCGGTCACGGCATCCACTACTGCCTGGGCGCGGCGCTGGCCCGGTGCGAGACCCAGATCGCCCTGGCGACCCTCCTGGACCGCTTTCCCGGGCTCACCCTGAGCGTGCCCGCCTCGGAGATCGGCTGGCAGCCCGGGATGAAACGGGCCCTGACCTCCCTGCCGGTCCGTACGACGCCCTGACCGCTCCGCCGGCCCGGGGCGGGCACAGGGCTCGTCCAGGCCGGCGGAGCGCGGTCAGGACGGCGGCCAGAGCAGCGGGAGGCGGCGCACTCCCGTCATGGTCGGCGTGGGGATGAACTGCACGGGCTCGTCGGGATCGGCGCGCAGGGGGTCGAGGCGATCGAGCAGGATGTCGAGGGCGACCCGTCCCTCCAGCCGGGCCAAGGGCGCCCCGAGGCAGAAGTGGATGCCGCGGCCGAAGGCGAGATGGGGGTTGGGGTCGCGGCCGGGGTCGAAGACACCGGGGTCGGGGAACTGCCGGGGATCCCGGTTGGCCTGACCCATCCAGCACATCACGAGCCGGTCGGCGGGGATCGTCTCGCCGCCCAGCTCGACCTCGCGGGTGGTGGCCCTGGCCAGAGCCGCGAACGGCGTGAAGAGGCGCAGCGACTCCTCGATCAGGGCCGGGACGGAGGAGCGGTCGGCGCGCACCCTGTCCTGCTGCTCGGGGAAGGCGTCGAGGCAGAGCACCGTGTTGCCGAGCAGCATCGTCGTGGTGATGTGCCCGGCGAGCAGCAGGACGATCGCGAAGTTGACCACCTGCTCGTCGGGCAGCCGCTCGCCGTCCACCTCGGCCTCGACGAGCTTGGTGAGCAGGTCGGCACGCGGTCGCGTCCTGCGCTCGGCGGCGTGGGCGGCGAGATAGTCCGACATCTCCTTCCACGGTTTCATCACCGCCTGGACGGCGGCGCCGCGGTCCTCCGACGGCTCGGCGAGCGAGATCTGGCCTTCGCGCTCGAACATCGCGTCGGCCCACTGCTTGAACAGGGCGCGGTCGCTGCTGGGCACCCCCAGCAGCTCGGCGATGACGATGACGGGAAGCGGATAGGCCAGGTCGGTCACCAGCTCGAAGCGGCCGCGCTCGGCCGCCGCGTCGAGCAGCTCGTGGGTGAGCGCGGCGATCCTCGGTTCGAGGTCCGCGACGACCTTCCTGGTGAAGGCGCTGCTGACCAGCTTGCGCAGCTTGCCGTGCTCCGGCGGGTCGATCTGGGTGATGAAGCCCTCCATCGACAGCTCGTTCGTCTCCGGGAACAGTTTCCTGGTCACGCGAATGGTGTCGGAGGAGAACGTCGTGGGGTCGCCGAGAACCTGGTGCAGCTCCGGATATCCGTAGACGTTCCACAGCCCGGTCGCCGAGTCGAACTCGACCGGCCGGTCTGGACCTGGCCCGTGCAACCAGAAGAGCTGCCGGGGAATGTCGTATCGCTCGACGATGTCGGCCATCGTGTCTCCTTAGCCATAGATCCACTGTCGGTAGGGCGGAATCAGCGCCGAGAAGATCGTGATGAACTCGGTCGCCGCCGCGGCGAGCACCTCGGGTGAGGGCTGTTCGGCCGGCTCGAACGCCTCTCGGACGGTGAAGGCGAGCGCGTCGGCCCTGCTGTCCAGGTCGAGCGCCGAATCGGCGGCCTCGGCGCCGTCGAGGACGTAGAAGCCCATCTGCGCCGCGCTCAACGCGTGCGCCAGATGGGGCACGTCGCTCCTGAGCAGCCCGTACTTCTCGCCCACCTCGAAGAAACGTTCGGCCGCGAGGAGGTCGTGGCTGCGCATCGGATGGTGGGCGAGCTTGCCGAGCAGGTCGAGGTCCGTGGTGAGCAGCGCCTGAAGCAGCGGCCTGCGGCACATGCTGAGAAAGGCCAGACGCGCGAAGCGGTGCGGGCGCACGTGCGCCGGATCCCGGCGCATCGCCGCGCACCACTCCTCCACGAGCTCGATGGACTCGCGCAGCATCAGCGCCTCGTAGAGCTCGTTCTTGGTACGCCAGTGCAGGTAGACCGTGCCCTTGCCGACCTCGGCCCGTGCGGCGATGTCGTCGACGGTGACCTTCCGGTAGCCGTGCCGCAGCAGCAGCTCTCCGGCCGCATCGAGAATCCGGTCCGCCCGCTCCAGCAACTGGCCCTCCTTTTGACTGGATATGAAATCTGGTCAACAGTCACACTACGCCGACCACCGGCGAGGTCAAGGGTTTTCGCGGGCGAAGTGTTGTGGCGGCGACGACTCCGGCGGGAGCGGGACTATCGTCGGCGGCAGGCCGCCAGCGCGGCCAGGATGACCTCCACGAGCGGCGTGACGTCGTCGTCGACCGGTTCGGCGGCCTGCCACGGGGTGCGTGGCCGCAGGTAGGCCAGCGCCACCAGGCAGTCGACGGCCAGCTCGGTGTCGAGGTCGGCCGGGAGCTCGCCCCGGTCGACGGCGCGGTGGAGCAGCCGGGCTCCCGCGGCGCGGCGGGGCTGCTCCGCGCTGGTCTGCATGGCCGCGGCCAGGCGCGGGTTCCTGGTGGCCTCGGCGGTCAGGTCGGTGAGGACGCGCATGGTCCGCGGGTCGGCCCGCAGCGCCGAGGCATGGCGTACGAAGCCCTTCACATCGTCGCGCAACCGGCCGGTGTCCGGCAGCGGCACGGCCTCGTCGGCCAGCCGGGTGAGGATCTCCAGCACCAGCGGTTCCTTGGAACCCCAGCGCCGGTAGATGGCGGCCTTGCCGACCCCGGCGCGGCGGGCGACGGCGTCCATGGACATCCGGGCGTAGCCCGTGTCGATCAGCTCGGCCAGGGCCGCCTGGCGGATCGCGTCGGTGACGTCGGCGCGCAGCACGGCCGCGCCGGCCGGCCGGCGCTCGGGATCGGGGGCGGCGTCGGGCATCCGTGAGATCCTCCCATGCGAAACGGAACGGTTGCGTTCCATCGTAGTGCCGGATAGCGTGTCGGCGAAGGAACGTAACGGTTCCGTCCTGACGTCTGACACTTCCAGGTGGTGGCCCATGACAGAAACCGCAGAGGTCGTGGTGGTCGGAGCCGGGCCCGCCGGTCTGGCGCTGGCCTGCGCCCTGCGGCTGCACGGGGTGGCCGTCCGGGTGGTGGACCAGGCTGAGGGTCCGGCCACCACCTCGCGCGCCAACATCCTGCACGCCCGCGGCGTCGAGGTGCTCGACCGGCTCGGCGCGCTCGGTGACCTGCCCGGCCGTTCGGCCCCGTCACTCGTGCTGACGACGTACATCGGCGGGCGGGCCGCGATCGTCACCCGCTTCGGCGACGCCGGCGCCGGCACGCCGAGACCGGCGCTGGTCCTCCCGCAGACCGACATCGAGGGGCAGCTCCGCGCCCGCCTGGCCGAGCTGGGCACCGACGTGGAGTGGGGCACGACCTTGACCGGCCTCGTCCAGGACGAACGCGGCGTCACCGCCGTGCTCGACGGCGGGCGCGAACTGCGCGCAGGCTGGCTGGCGGGCTGCGACGGCAGCCACAGCACGGTGCGCGAACTGGCCGGCATCCCCTTTCCCGGCGCGCCGCTGACCGACCAGTGGCTCCTGGCCGACGTGAACGCCCGCTGGGACCTCGCCCGCGCCGGTGGACACGGATGGGCGCACCGGGACGGCCCGCTGTTCGCCATGCCCATGCCCGGCGGCGAAGCGGACGACCGGTGGCGGCTCATGGCCTACCTGCCGGGAGCCAAGAACGAGCGCCTCACCGAGCCCGAGATCCTCGCGGCCTTCCGCCGCCTGGTGGGCGAACGCGCCGGCCTCGACGGCGAGCGGATCCGCGACGCGATCTGGGCGTCGGTCTTCCGCGTGCACCGCCGGCTGGCCGGCTCCTACCGGCGGGGCCGGGTCCTGCTCGCCGGCGACGCGGCCCACATCCACAGTCCCATGGGCGGGCAGGGCATGGTCACGGGGATGGGCGACGCCGAGAACCTCGCCTGGAAGCTCGCCCTCGTCATCCAGGGCCGCGCCGGCGAGCGGCTGCTCGACACCTACCAGGACGAACGCCGTCCGCTCGCGACCGAGGTGCTGCGCAACACCAGCGCCACCACCCGCCTCCAGATCGGTGACGGCCTGCTGACACGGCTGCTGATCGCATGGGTGCTGGCCCCGCTGGGCAACCACCCGGCGGTGCAGCGCCGCGCCACCCAGGTCGCCTCGCAGCTCGGAGTGAGCTACCGCCGAGGCCCCCTCGCCGTCCGCGGCTCCCTCCTCAGCCCGCAGCGCCGCCTGCCCAGGCCGGGGCGCCGTCCGCTCAGCGCGGACCGCCGGCAACGTTCCGGCGACCGGGTTCCCGACCTGCCGTGCGCAGGCGCCGACGGCGACGCCACCCGCCTGCACGCCGAACTGCGCGGACGCTGGGCGCTGCTGGCCGCCGGGGACGCCGCGCAGGCATGCCGTTCGGAGGCGGGCACGTTCCTGGGCGAGCGCCTCGTCGTGCTCACACCGGACGGGTGGCCTGCGGACGAGGTGTGGCTCGTACGTCCCGACGCGCACCTCGCCTGGCGCGGCCGGCCCGGCTCCGGCGGCCTCACGCGCTGGCTGCGCGGCGCCCTCCGGCACGGACGCGCGCAGGCGTGAGACCGTGCGCCGGCGAGACCGCCGGTGTCAGCCCGGTGGCGCCTTCCTCTCGGGTGTCCTGCCGGCCGGCCGCTCGCCGTCGGGGCCTCGCTCGCCGTCGTGGCCCTCACCGTCGTGGCCGTCGCCGAGCGGGATCTGATCGCCGCCGTACGCGCGGCTCATCGTGACGCGGAGACGGCCGAGCGGGCCCCGCGCCACTTCCGGCGGGACGCGCTCGCTGTCCGGGCGTGCCCCGGGCAGCACCGGGATGGGCGACCTGGCGCGCAGGTGGGCCTCACTGTCGTCCGACGGAGGGGTGTGGACCTCGACGAACTCCCCGTGCGGCAGCCGCCTGATGACGCCCGCCTCCACCCCGTGGTCGAGGACGGTGACGTCCGAGCGCTGCAGGCCCAGGCACAGCCGGTAGGTGACCAGGTAGGCCACCGCGGGGCCCAGGAAGATCAGCACCCGGCCCGCGTACGTCGTCCAGTTGAGGCTGATGTTGAAGAAGGTGGCGATCAGGTCGTTGGCGCCGAGCACCAGCAGCAGGCCGTAGAAGGTGATGCCGGTGACGCCGATCGCGGTGCGGTGCGGGTTGTTGCGCGGCCGGTCCGCGATGTGGTGCTCGCTGCGGTCGCCGGTGATCCACCGTTCGAGGAACGGATAGAGCACCAGGCCGGTGAGGATCAGGCCCAGCGGTCCCAGCGCCGGGATCAGCACGCTCAGCGGCAGCGTGCCCGCCTGGGCGGTGCCGAAGAGGTTGATCTCCCACGAGGGCATGATCCGCAGGGAGCCTTCCAGGAAACCCATGTACCAGTCCGGCTGGGATCCCGCGGAGATGTCCGCCGGCGAGTACGGGCCGTACAGCCAGATGGGGTTGATCTGGGCGAAGGTTGACAATCCGACCAGTACGGCGGCCGTGAACAGCAGGTACGAGCCCGACTTCGCCATGAAGGCGGGCAGCAGCGGCGAGCCCACCACATTCATGGTGGTACGGCCCTTGCCCGGCATCTGCGTGTGCTTCTGCACCCACATCAGGATCAGGTGCACGGTGATGAGCGCGACCAGGATGCCCGGGATCAGCAGAATGTGCAGGGCGAAGAAGCGCGGGATCACGTCATGGCCGGGATACTCGCCGCCGAACAGGAAGAACGACAGGTACGTGCCCACCAGCGGCAGCGACAGCAGCACGCCCTGCGTGATCCGCAGGCCGGCGCCGGACAGCAGGTCGTCGGGCAGCGAGTAGCCGGTGAGCCCCTCGAACAGGGCCAGCGTGAACAGCGCGATGCCGATCAGCCAGTTCAGCTCGCGCGGCTTGCGATAGGCGCCGGTGAAGAACACCCGCAGCATGTGCACCATCAGGCTGGCGGTGAACAGCAGGGCGGCCCAGTGGTGGACCTGCCGGAGCAGCAGGCCGCCGCGCACGTCGAAGGTGATGTCCAGCGTCGAGGCGTACGCCTCGGACATCTGCACGCCCTTCAGCGGCGCGTAGGAGCCGTCGTAGACGACGTGCCCCATGCTGGGCGTGAACCAGAAGGTCAGGAACGTTCCAGAGAGCAGCAGGATGATGAACGTGTACAGAGCGATCTCGCCCAGCAGGAACGACCAGTGGTCCGGGAATATCTTGCGCAGGTTGCGCTTGAAGAAGTTCGCCGCCCCCAGGCGGTCGTCGAGATACCTGCTCGGACCGGCGATGAACTTGGGCACTGTGGTCATGCATGGCCTCCCCGTGGCCGCCGTTCCAGCGCGGGCGGGACGAGGGGAGAGCACACCGTCACTCCACCCGCGGTGAGCCGCCGAAGCAACTGGTAAGCCGCATTACCGAAGCGTAGCCGCAGAACCGTCAAAAGCGGCTAAGCCGGTTCGGTGGTCCGGGCAAAAGGATGGCAGGCCGGCGCGGCGGCCAGGCCGGCCGTCCGGCGACGCTGGCGCGTCCGGCCGGCTCGTGCCGTGGCCGTGCCGCGCGGACGCCACGCGACGCGCCGGGAATGATCCCCGCACCCGCCGCACAGGCTAGGGTTGAGGTTTTGAGGGGAGAGGAGGCGACATGCGCGGGAGACTGCCTGCCGCACTGGTCTTCCTCCTGTCCTGGTTCCTGCCGGCCGTCGCCCACGCCCAGCCCGTCCAACCGGTCACCACAGTCAAGACCGCCACCATCGCGGCCGGGCAGCAGCCCACGGCCAGGCAGCAGCCGCTGCGGCCCACCGCTCTGCGCATGTGGGCCGGCGCGCACGTCTTCACCGGCGGGGGCGGCACGGCGCTGCCCGCCTGCGAGCACCTTCACTTCCGCCACGCGTGGGCCGTGGTCGTCACCAGGCCGGCCGCCGAGGCCGTCGCGCAGCGCAAGCCGGCGGCCACGCCTGCCCGCGCACCTCCCTCCACAGGCTGCTGACCACCTTTTTCCACACGTTTTAGCCTGTGGAGGCTGCCATGTTCCGTGCGCCGTTCTGGCGTGCGGTGACGGCGCTCGCCGTCATCGCGATCTCATCCGTACTCACTCTGACCATGGAGCCGCGTCTAGGTCTGGACCTGCGCGGCGGCACCCAGCTCGTCTTCGAGGCGAGAGACTCCCCGACCGTCAAGGCCGACGCGGCCGCCACCGACCGCGCGTTGTCCGTGCTGCGCCAGCGGGCCGACGCGCTCGGCGTGGTCGATCCCACGCTGGTCCGCTCGGGGGAGAAGCGCATCATCGTCGAGCTGCCCGGCGTGCTCGACCCGCGCAAGGCGGCCGAGGTCATCGGCCGTACCGCGCAGCTCGCCTTCCACCCCGTGACCGGCGCGGCCGAGAAGGGGGACAAGTCGGCGCTGCCCGACGAGAACGGCCAGCTGCTGAAACTCGGGCCGCCCGCCATCACCGGCGACGGCGTGAGCGACGCCGCCGAGCAGAGCGACCCCCAGCGCGGTCCCGGGTGGTTCGTGACCCTCAACTTCCGCGACGCCGCCGCCTGGCAGAAGCTGACCGGCGCGGCCGCCTGCGAACCGGTCGGCGACCCGAAACGCAGGGTCGCCATCGTGCTCGACAAGGAGATCATCTCCTCGCCGCCGCTCGACCCGTCGGTGGCCTGCCAGGCCGGCATCCCCGGCGGGAAGTCCGAGATCACCGGCTCGTTCACGCACCAGGAGGCCCGTGACCTCGCCGTGCTGATCAAGGGCGGCGCGCTGCCCGTCCCGCTCGCCATGGTGGAGCAGCGCACGGTGGGCCCGACCCTCGGAGAGGCGGCCATCGAGGCGAGCGCCCAGGCGGCGATCGTGGGGCTGATCCTCACCGCCGGATTCATCATCATCGTTTACCGCCTGTCCGGTCTGCTGTCCACGGTGGCGCTGGTCTGCTACGGCCTGATCTCCTACGCGGCGCTGGTGGCGATGGGGGCGACGTTGACGCTGCCGGGCCTGGCCGGGTTCGTGCTGGCGATCGGCATGGCCATCGACGCCAACGTGCTGGTCTTCGAACGAGCCAGGGAGGAATACGTCCAGGCGCCCAAGAGAGGGCTGAAGTCGGCGATGGCCAAGGGCTTCAAGAACGCCTGGAGCGCCATCGCCGACTCCAACATCACCACCCTGATCGCCGCCGGCCTGCTGTTCTGGCTGGCGTCGGGACCCGTCAAGGGCTTCGGTGTGACGCTGGCCGTCGGTGTGCTCGCCTCGCTCGTCTCCGCGATGCTCATCACCCGCGTGCTGACCGAGCTCGCCATGAACAAGATGAGCCCGCGCCTGTCGGGCGTCAGCTCGCCCGGTGCCGTCAGGACCTGGCTGGCTCGCAGGAACCCGCAGCTCATGAAGTCCAGGAAGGTGTGGCTGTCGGTCGCGGGCGGGCTGGCCCTGGTGGCCGTCGCCGGGCTGGTCGTCCGCGGCCTGAACTTCGGCGTCGAGTTCACCGGAGGCCGGCTCGTGGAGTTCACCACGAACCGCCCGATCCCGGCCGAGGTCGCCAGTGAGGCGGTCTCGCGCGCCGGGCTGCCCACGGCCGTGGTCCAGTCCAGCGGCGACACCGTCACCGTGCGCGCCGCCGAGCTCGGCCTGAACGAGGCCGCGCAGATCGAACAGGAGCTGGAGCGGGGAGCCGGCGAGGTGACGAAGCAGCGTGAGGAGTTCATCGGCCCGAGCCTGGGTGAGGAGCTGCGCCGCAACGCGCTCATCGCGCTCGGTGTGGCCGTCGCGATGCAGCTGCTCTACCTGGCGGTCAGGTTCCGGTGGACGTTCGGCGCGGCGACGGTGATCGCGCTGCTCGTGGACGTGATCGTGGTCGCGGGCCTGTTCGCGTGGCTGGGCAAGCCGATCGACGGCGTGTTCCTCGCCGCGATGCTGACCATCGTCGGTTACTCGGTCAACGACAAGGTGGTGGTGTTCGACCGGGTGCGGGAGTTGTGGACGGCACGCCGCAAGGAGCCGTTCGCGACGTCGGTGAACGCCGCGATCCTGCAGACCATGCCCCGCACGGTCAACACCGGTCTCGGAGCGCTGTTCATCCTGATGGCCCTCATGGTCTTCGGCGGCGACTCGCTGCAGGACTTCGCGATCGCGCTGGTGGCCGGCATCGTGATGGGTACGCTGTCGTCCTCCTTCGTGGCCGGGCCGGCGTCGATCATGTTGTCCAGGTTCGACGGGCGTCCGCCGCCCGAGCCCGCCAAGCGCCGCGCCCCCGAGGCCCGCAGGGGGTCGGGCGCGGTGGTGTGAGACGCGCCCCGGGCGCAGGCGCGGAGCCTGCGCCCGAGTGCCCGGCGAGGTTCGGGAGCCGCAGGTGACGAGGGGCCGGGGTCAGTCTGGGGCGGCGAAGCGGGACAGCAGATTGCCGGCGGCGGCGAAAGAGGCCACCACGTCGGCCGCCGTGCGTTGCCGCCGCACCAGGCCCACGGCCTGCCCGGCGTAGATGCAGGCGGTGTCGAAGTCGCCCTCGCGGCGGGCCCGCGCCAGCTCCGCCTGCGCCGTCCCGTCGGCGGCCAGTTCCGTCTCCCGGCCCGCCCACCGGTCGAAGAAGGTGTTGCGCAGGGCACGGCCGCCGTACTCGGGGGGCCAGTCGAGCCGCTGGGCGACGTCGAAGACGCGCCCGTAGGCGGTGCCGGTCTCGCCGGCGTCGAGGACGCGCTGCCGCGCCGCCTCCGGGGCGGTCGTCTCCGAGCAGCCGAGGAAGGCGGTGCCCACCCAGGCGCCCTCCGCTCCCGCGGCGAGGACGGCGGCCAGGCCGCGGGCCGTGGCGATGCCGCCGGCGGCGAGCACCGGGACGTCCACCGCGTCGAGGACGCTCTGCAGCAGGGGCAGCGTGGCGACGTCGGCGCGGCCGTGCCCGCCGCCCTCACCGCCGCGGGCGACGACCACGTCCACGCCGGCCCGTTCGGCGGCGCGGGCCTCGTCCGTGGTGCCCGCCTGGACGGCCACGGCGATGCCGGCCTCCCGCAGCGGTCCGACGTACGGCAGACAGTCGCCGAAGCTCACCGAGACCAGGTCGGGACGGACGGCGAGCACCGCCTCGAACTGGGCGTGGTTGGCCGGCAGCGCCCAGGCCATCAGCCCGACGCCGTACGGCCGCCCGCTCGCGGCCGCCACGGCCGCCTGTTCGGTGACCCACGAGCCGGGAGCGGCGGGAGGCACGCCCACCATGCCGAGCCCGCCCGCCCCTGAGACCGCCGCGGCCAGCCGCCCGTCGCCCACGCCCGCCATGGGCGCGCCGACGAGCGGCACGTCGAGCCGGAAACGGCCGGTCAGCCAGGTGTTCGGCATCCTGTCGGCTCCTTCGGTACTCCGGGGGAACGCCTGTCGCTCCACCCCGATCGTGACCATGGTGCCGGCCACCTGGGGGACGTACCCGGAGGCGGCGGGGGAGTCACGTCCTCTGCTGTGCCTTGAAGGCGCCGAGCCAGTAGTTCGGGGCGGACATCCCTTCACCGCGCGGCTTGACGGTGTAGGCGGCGAAGACGCTGTTGAGCAGCCACGGGTCCTTGCCGGGGCCGAAGTTCCGCACCATCAGGTCGTCCTGCTTGAAGCCGTACGTCGCCACCGCGAGCCGGCCGGTGCCGCGGTAGAGGCGCATCTGGTCGCGCAGGAACGTCGACCGGCTCGTGAACCATGGGGAGCTGGTCAGGAAGTCGCGCCACTTGCGCTGGGGGAAGGGCTCGTCGATGGCGGCCTTGATGACCTGCCAGACCTTGGTGCCGGGGGCGAAGCCGTGACGCTGGGCGAAGCCGGCGGCGACGGGGTCCTCCAGGTGCCGTTTCCAGTGCCACACGAGCGAGAACTCGGTGACGAGGAACGTCTGGTCCGCGCGCATCCGCGGCAGGATGTAGTCGAGGAAGGCCTGCGCGTTCTCCGGCGCGGGCAGATGGGGGTGGATGTCGACGCCGTCGATCTCCGGGGTCTCGCGGACGAAGGCCATCCAGCGCTCCGCGGCAGGGGTGCGGCGGTCGGCCAGGTCGAGGCGGTTGAGCGCGCCCATGTAGAGGCGGGTGCCGCAGCCGGCGCCGCAGTGTTCGCGCCGGTGCTCGACGACGTGCCGGGCGACGGTCTCGTAGAAGGTGTTGAGCCGCTGGTCGCGTTCGGCGGGCAGGCTCTCGATGAACGGCTCGTTGCCGATCGTCATGATGTCGACCTTGCCCATCACGGTGGGCAGCACCCGGTCGAGGCGGGCCAGCTCCGCGGCCATCTGGGGGCTGCCTGGCGCGGGAAAAGAAGCCTTGTTGTACGGAAATTTCAGGCTCAGGATGGTCTGGTAACCGCGGTCCGACACGTCGTTGATGGTGCGGATCGCGAAGTGTTCGGCGGGGTCGCCGTCGTCGGCCGCGGGCATGGGGAAGAACCCGCGTACCCATCGGGCGCCGGCCTCCCGCAGCTCGCGGTAGTCCAGGGCGTCGAGGTTCTGGTTGAAGTTCGCCCCGAGGGCCCCGTGCGCGGCCCGGCGGGGCTGGTCGTCCTGCATGGGGTCGCCTCCTCGGGCGGTGGCGTGGGCGGCGGGCGAGAGGGCGAGAACCGCGGTCAGAGTGATGATCGGCAGTCGGCGCAGCATGGTGGCTCCCTGGTGATGGGGGATGAGCGGTTGTCATCGGCGCACTCGCCGGTCATGTTTGCGCTAACTCGATGGCGCTGTCAATGGCCGGTCCCCGGAGAACTCAGCGACGCGGCGGCGCGGTGGACGCCCGGACCACCAGCTCAGGACGGACGAACCGGCTGACGCCGGACGCCGCCCCTGGCCCCGCGGGTGTCTCGATCTGGGCGATCAGGTGATCGAGGCAGCGGCGCCCCACAGCGGCGAGGTCCTGGCGCACCGTGGTCAGCGGAGGCGTGAGGAAGGGTGCGAAGTCGAGGTCGTCGAAGCCGACGACGCTCAGATCGCCGGGCACCTCGCGGCCCAGCTCGGCCGCCGCCCGCAGCACGCCCACCGCCATCTGGTCGTTGGCCGCGAAGACCGCGGTCACGGAGTCGTCGGCCAGCAGGCGCAGGGCCGCGTCGTAGCCGGAGCTCGGCGACCAGTCGCCGACGACGGGCGGCGGGACCGGACGCCCCGCCCGCTTCAGCAGCCGCTGCCAGGCCGCCCTGCGCCGCTGCGCGGGGTTGGACCCGGCGGGCCCCGCCACGTGGTGGACCGTGGCGTGCCCCAGCTCCAGGAGGTGGTCGACGGCCGCGCGGGCGCCGGCCGCCTCGTCCATGCCGAAGGTCGGATGCCGGTGCGCCGCCTTGCTGTCGGCGATGACCAGCGGCACCTCGTCCGACAGCTGGAGATGGGGTGTGTCGAGCACGCGCGCCTCGATCACGATGACGCCGTCGACCGCCCGGTCGGTGAGGCCGCGTACGGCCGCGCGCACGTCCTTCTCCGTGGGCGCGTCGACCACCGCGATGCTCACCGAGTAGCCGCAGGCCTGGGCACCGGTCGCGACGGCCTCGACGATGCGCACGTTGAGCACGGCGCTGAGGTTGAACGTGACGACGCCGATCGTGCCGAACCGCCCGGTGGCCAGCGCCCGCGCGGCGATGTTGGCGCGGTAGCCGAGCTGCTTCATGGCCGTCTCGACCTTGAGCCTGGTGGCGGCGGTCACGCGGTCGTTGCCGTTCACGACCCTGGAGACGGTCTGGCCGGAGACGCCGGCGAGCTTGGCGACATCGGCCATGGACGGCCCTCCGGACGCTCTCGTGCCTGGTGCTCGAACCACGCCGGACGTCTCCCTTCGTCATCGCAGCAGGGGTGGAGCGCGGTAAAGGACCGGGACGGACCGGCCGGGGCCTGGCCGCCGGCCGTGTCGACGTCGCTCAAGGACGTGTCGCCGCCGACAGAGTACATCCCCGCCCGGGGCTGTGGAAATCGTTACCCCGGCCCTCGAACGCTCGCACATCTTGTTTACGCAAACATGCTTATCACGACGTCAAGCCAACTATGCCCAGCACAGTGGCCGGTGCCGGCCGATGAGAAACCTCACGGGCAACATCTTGACGCTGATGGGCGACGGACATAGGTTTGCGCAAACATTAATCCGCTTGACCGGGGGATCCCTGGCGATCAGGGACGGGCGGGACAGGTCGCTGACCGAACCGACGAAGAGGAGTCGCCATGCGGCGGCATCAACGGATCCTTGGAAGCCGGCCCGGCGCGGGCAGCGCCGGGCGACCCAGCCTGGGGCGACGCCAGTTCATCGGCGGCGCCGGCGCGGCCGCGCTCGCGGCGGCCCTCGCCGGATGCACGGGTGGTGGGCAGATGAGCCGGGAAAGCGGCGGTTCGAGCGCATCCCTCCAGTGGTGGGACCAGTTCCGACCGTTGACGAAGATGTTGCAGGACGATCTTTTCGCCCCCTACATGAAGGCGCATCCCGGGGTCACGATCGAGCGGCGCCAGATGGACGTGCCCGACCTTGGGCAGGCGCTCCAGGTCGGGCGGCGCAGCAACCAGATGCCGGACGTGCACTCGCTGGCCGGCCTGGGAACCTCCGCCGCGGCGCTGGTCAGCGAGAGCTGGTTCCAGCCGATCGGCAAGCTCGCCGACTTCAAGGGCAGCCCGGTCGGCGAGTTCCTCCATGACGGCATGCACCGCTTCGACGGCGAGATCTACTCCTTCCCCATGTTCTCCGGCCGCTGGCACGAGGCGGTGCCGTGGTACAACACCGCGCTGCTCAAGCAGGCCGGGGTCGACCCCGAGGAAGAGCCGGCCACTTGGGACGACCTGCGCGACGTCGCCCGGCGCCTCACCAAGGGCACCGGCGACGGCGTGTACGGGATCGTCGTGCCGAGCAAGGAGACCGAATACCTGCAGTTCCTGGTGAACCGGCTGGCCATGACCGCCGGCGCGCCCGGTGGCATCGACTGGACGACGGGCGCGTACGCTTTCGACGCCCAGCAGTACGCCGACGCCGTGGAGTTCCTGATCTCCCTGCAGACCGACAAGGTCGTGCATCCCGCGTCACCGTCGATGGGCGCGCGCGACGCCCGCGCCCGCTGGGCGGCCGGTCAGGCGGGCGTGTACCTGTGGGGCGCCTGGTTCATCGGCGGCCTGCGCGTGGACGAGCCGGAGGCCGTGGAACGCGGGGTCGGGACCTGGCACATCCCCTGCCCCGAGAAGAGCAGGAACTTCGTCTACAGCCCTCCGCAGTCCGGCACCTTCTGGGTGTCGAGCCAGTCCGAACGGGCGAAGGACGCCGCCGACCTCATGCTGCAGATGACGACCAAGGAGTTCCAGGCCAGGCTGGCCGCCGCCATGGACCAGCCGCCCGCCCTGGCCGAGGTGGTGGAGGAGGCGGAGGTGCACCCGGCCTACCGGCAGTGCGTGGCCAACTTCCAGGACGACGTGCGGATCGCCCCGGCACCCGAGGTCGCCACCCCCGGCGTCTGGCAGGTGCTCGCCGAGATGCGCGACGTGCATCCGAACCTCGGCGACATCGTCCAGTCGGTGCTGACCGGATCGACCTCCGACGTGGCCGGCGAACTCCGCCGCTACAACGACGCGATGAGCGCCGAGCGCGAGCGCGCCATCAAGGTCGTCCGCGAGGAGAAGGGCGTCGAGGTCGACACGAAGGCCTGGGTGTTCGCCAACTGGGACAGGAAGGCGGACTACGACCAGCAGGCCTACGCCGAGCGCTGAGCCGCGTCCGCCCGCGAACAGGAGCACGATGACAACGACAATCCGGCGGCGCGAGCGTCCGCCCGTGCCGGCCGCCCGGGACCGCGGCCGGCGGGGGCTGCTGAGCCGCCTGCGGCAGGACTGGTGGATCTACCTCTTCCTGCTCCCGACGGTCCTCGGCTACGGGGCCTACACCGTCTACCCGCTGCTGGCCTCGTGGTGGTTCGCCTTCCTCGACTGGCCGGGCTTCGCGACCGCGGGCACCTTCGTCGGCGTCGAGAACTTCGAGCGGCTGATCGGGGACGACCTGTTCTGGAACGCCTTCTGGAACTCGATCGTGTTCCTGGTGTTCGCCGTACCCCTGCGGGTGGGGCTGGCGCTGGCGCTCGCGCTCGTCCTGAACCGGAAGAAGACGCCGTTCAAGGGCTTCTTCCGCACGCTGTTCTTCCTGCCGGTGGTCACCACGGGAGCCATCGTCGGTGTCGTGTTCACCCTGCTGCTCGACGCGAGTGGCCCGGTGAGCCTGGCGCTGGTCTGGTCGGGGCTGATCGACTCGCCGGCGAACTTCGCGGCCAACGCCGGCACCTCCCTGTACGCCGGGATCGCCGTGTGGGTGTGGAAGTGGCTGGGCATCACGCTGATCTACTGGCTGGCCGCACTGCAGACCATCCCGCAGGGGGTGCACGAGGCCGCGATGATCGACGGCGCGGGCGCCTGGGCAGAGTTCCGCCACGTGACCATGCCGCTGCTCGTGCCGTTCCTGGTGATCATCACCCTGATCGACACGGTGGCCGCGTTCAACGTCTTCGACCTGATGCAGACCCTCACCGGCGGGGGCCCGTCGTTCTCGTCCGAGGTGATCGAGATCTTCATCTTCCGCACGGCCTTCCAGGCCACCGTCCCGCAGCTCGGGTACGCGTCCGCGGCGGCGGTGCTGTTCGGGCTGCTGACCATGGCCTTCGCGATCGCCCAGGCCCTCGGCATGCGCTGGGCCAGGGGCAGGACGGGGGCGGCATGACCGCCGCCGCGAGGACGGGCGTGACCTGGCGTGATCGCCTGTTCCGCCGTCCCAGCCCCGGTCAGGTGGTGACGGTCGTCCTGCTGCTCGTGCTCGGCGGCCTGTGGATCTACCCGTTCGCCTGGCTCGTCTCGGCGTCGCTGAAGTCCTCGCCCGAGATCTTCGGCCGCGGGCTCGACCTGCTGCCGGAGGAGCCGGTCTGGGAGAACTACGCGCGGGCCTGGACCGAGGTGGGCTTCGCCACGTACTTCGTCAACACGCTCATCATCACCGCGGGCACCGTGCTGCTCGTGGTCGTGCGCAGCGCTCTGGCGGGCTACGTGCTGGGCCGCTACGACTTCGCCGGCAAGAAGCTGCTCATCGGGGTGTTCCTGGTCACCTTCTTCCTCCCGGAGGGGTACACGATCATCCCGATCACCCAGCTGACCGACCAGCTGAGCCTGCTCAACACGCACGCCGGCGTGATCCTCGGGCTGGGCGCGGGCGGGCAGATCGCCTCGACCCTGCTCTACGCGGGGTATTTCCGGCGGCTGCCGAAGGAGCTGGAAGAGACCGCCCGCCTCGACGGAGCCGGGCACTTCACGGTCTTCTTCCGGGTCATGCTCCCGCTCGCCTGGCCGATCACCGCCACGGTGGTCATCCTCACGTTCCTGTTCGCCTGGAACGTCTACCTCCTGCCGCTGGTGTTCACGCTCAGCGAGCCCGGCCTGCGGACGCTGGCCGTGGGCATGACCGTCTTCGTCGGAGAGCGGGGCACCGACTGGTCGGGGATGGCCGCCGCGGCGGTCATCTCCCTGATCCCGGTGATCGCCGTCTTCGTCGTGCTCCAGCGCAAGTTCGTCGACAGCATCGCGGGAGCGGTGAAGCAATGACCGGAACGGAGATCCCTGACATGCCCGTCCCCGCCCGTGAGGCGCTCGTGACGATCGACACCCGCCACCCGGAGGGCCGCATCGACGACGACGTCTACGGCCACTTCCTGGAGTCCGCCTTCTTCGGCAACATCGAGGGCGGCGTGTTCGACGAAGGCTCGCCGCTGTCCATCGACGAGCCCGGCCTGCTCCAAGGCGTGCGCGCCGACGTCCTGGAGCTCTGCCGCGATCTGGCCCCCGGCCCCATCCGCTGGCCGGGGGGCAACTTCACCTCGGCCTACCACTGGGAGGACGGCGTCGGCCCGCGCGAGAGCCGGCCCCGGCGGCTTGAGCTGGCCTGGGGCGGGCTCGAGAGCAACCGCTTCGGCACCGACGAGTTCCTGGCCTGGTGTGAGGCGGTCGGCGCGGAGCCGTACCTGGTGCATTCCTGCCGGGACGTCGACGAGGCGGTGCGCTGGGTCGAGTACACCAACGCCGCCCAGGAGACCGCGCTCACCGCGCGGCGCGCCCGCAACGGGCGCGCCGAGCCGTGGAAGGTGAAGTACTGGGGCGTGGGCAACGAGGTCTACGGCCCGTGGCAGATGGGCCACCGCCCGGCCGAGGAGTACGCCGCCGCGGCCCGCGAGCACGCCAGATTCATGCGCCTGGTCGACCCGGACATCCGCCTGATCGGCGTCGGCATCCCCTGGCAGCAGGAGCAGTGGACGCGCCCGCTGCTGCGGCGGGCGGGCCACCTGCTCGACCACCTCTCCCTCCACCTGTACGGCGCCGGCACCCACCTGTGGACGGGTGACGACTACGACGACATCGTCGCCCAGTCCCTGTACTTCGAACGGGAGATGACCGCCTACTCGCAGCTGGTGACCGCGCTCTCCGCGGAGGCCGGCCTGGAGCGCCCGCCCGCGCTCGCCCTCGACGAGTGGAACATGCGCCACCTGGAGCCCGCCGCCTGGCCCGACCCGCAGCCCGGCGACGACGGCGGCATCGCCCCGCGCGAGCTCCCCGACGCGCCGCCCGCCGACCGGCCGGGCCCCGTGCGCGTGAACCGGTGGAGCCCCCGGACGGTCGGCGACCTCCTCTTCTACGCCGGGGTGTTCCACGCCATCCACCGCACCGCGGGCCTGCCCGCGCCCGTGAGCATGGCCAACCCGGTGAACCTGGTCAACGCCAACGGCGTGATCGTCGCTCGTCCCGGAGGCGCCGTGCGCTCGGCCATCTACCACGTCTGGCACCTCTACCGGCACCACCTGGGCCGGACCGTGCTGCCGTCGCGGGTGGACGGCCCGGCGCGGTCGGCGGCGGTCCGGCTCGGCGACAACCGGGGCCCGGACGGCCGGCTGCTCACCGCGCCCATGACCGTCCCCTACATCGACGTGTCGGCCACCCGCGCCGACGACGGCTCCGTACGGGTCGCGGTCGTCAACCGGCACCGCGACGAGACCGTACGCGTGCGGATCGTCCTCGACGGAACCGCCGGCGACACCCCCGCGAGCGCGCGGGTCCGCACCCTCGGGGCGGACGACCCGCACGCGGTCAACACCCTCGCGGATCCTGACGCGGTCACGGTGCGCGACCTCGGGCAGGTCGAGGCGAGCGACGGGACGTGGGCCGCCGGGCCGCACTCGGTGACCGTGCTCGCCTTCTGAGGCTGGCAGGCTGGGGGCCATGCGGTTCCGCGTACGCGAGTTCGAGCTGGCCCTGATGCACCGGATGCGCGACCTCAACGCCGGCCGGGTGGAGGACGCGCTCGCCGTCATGGGCGCGTCCAGGGCCGAGGTGCGGGCCGCGCACACCCACTGGACCAGGCTCGCCCACGCGGCCCGCGCCCCCAAGGGAGCGGCGGTGTTCCGGATGGCGCTGGGCCCGCCCCGCCACGCGGGCCCCCGTGCGTTCGGCAGCCTGACGTGCGACGTGCACCGGTGGGCCCTGCCGTCCTGGCCGGGGCTGGAGTTCGAGGTGCTGACGGGGCCCGGCGGCGAGGTCTGGAACCAGTGGTTCGTCCGGCCCGGCGGCGCTGTGCGGCTGGGCTTCGCGAACCTCACGCCCTGGGCGTGCGTCGTCGCCGACGTGGGCACGAGTTTCCCCGATGCCGTCCCGCTGGAGGGGCAGGCGCCGCACCACTGGGCGGTGGAGTTCACCCATGCGGGCACGGCGTACCGTGCCCGTTTCGTGTACGGCCTCTACCAGCGCCTCGACCGGAGGGTCGGCGGACCGGCCGGCTGAGCACCATCAGGCGCGCCGCCCGGCCCACCTGATGGTGCTCAGCCGGGTCGCGGGCTATGCCGCGACGCCGGACTCCTTGGCCGCGCGGTCGATGGCCGCCAGCTCCTCGTGGGTGAAGCCGAGGTTGTCGACGGCGGCCACGTTGGCCTCCAGCTGCTCGGGGCTGGACGCGCCCACGAGCACCGAGGTGATGCGCGGGTCACGCAGCGCCCAGGCGAGCGACAACTGGGCCACCGTCTGGCCGCGCGCCTCGGCGAGCTCGGACAGCGAACGTACGAACGCCAGCACCTCCGGCGTCACCCGGTCCGCCGTGAGGAAACGCCCCTCGGCGGCGCGCGAGCCGGCGGGGATGCCGTCGAGGTACCGGTCGGTCAGCAGGCCCTGCGCCAGCGGCGAGTAGACCACGCAGCCGACGCCCTGCTCCTCGAGCACCCCGAGCAGGGAGTCCTCGATGCCCCGGTTGAGCAGGGAGTAGGACGGCTGGTGCACCAGCAGCGGGGTGCCGAGCGCGCGCAGCAGGCGGGCGGCCTCGGCGGTGCGCTCGGGGGAGAAGTTGGAGACGCCGACGTAGAGCACACGACCGGTGCGGACCATGTGGTCGAGCGTGGCCATCTGCTCTTCGAGCGGGGTGTCGGGGTCGTCGCGGTGCAGGTAGTAGATGTCGACGAAGTCGAGGCCAAGCCTTTCCAGAGACCGGTCGAGGGTGGCGAGCAGGTGCTTGCGGGAGTTGCCCTTGCCGTACGGGCCGTCCCACATGGGGTTGCTGCCCTTGGTGGTGACCACGACCTCGTCACGCAGGGACCGGGGGAGGATCCGGCCGAACGTGGACTCGGCGGCCCCCAGCGGAGGGCCGTACCGGTCGGCGATGTCGAAGTGGGTGATGCCGAGATCGAGCGCCTTGTGCAGGATCGTGCGCTGGCTGTCGAGCGGCTTGCCCCCGCCGAAGTTGTGCCACAGGCCGAGTGACACGGCGGGGAGCAGGAGACCACTGCGGCCGCACCTTCTGTACGGCTGGCGTTCGTAGTCCAAGGGTGTCCTTCCTGGGTGACGCGAGCAGTGAAACGTTTTACGTAGCCAAGTTAAGCACTTCTTCCCGCTCGCCCGCCTCGTCCCGCGCGCGGTGGAGGACGGCGGAATTGTTCTTTACCGCTCGCGCACGTACGACCCGGCTAACCGGCCCCGGGCTGGACGACCATCAGGACGACCACGACCGCCCACAGCAGGTTGTAACTCCCGGTGAGCATGCTCAGCGTGCGCAGCGCCGCCGGCTCGCCGGGCTCGTCCAGCGCGGCCCGCTGCCGGGGGACGATCAGCAGGGCGAGCAGGCAGCCCGCGGCGAGGGTCAGCACGATGGAGGCGACCAGCCACGTCTCGCCCAGCCTGCCCTGGACGACGGCCAGCACGAGCCCGGCCGCGGGCACGAGGACGGCGGCGATGCCGTAGCCGCGGCTGACGCGGTGGAGCGCGGCGGCCACGGCCCTGCTGCGCTCGGCGTCCTCCGAGGCTCCGGCGACCGGCGCGTACCGGGGGAACAAGCTGGCCGCGACGGCCGACCCCCCGACGAACAGGAAGCCGGCCAGCACGTGCACCGACAGCAGCAGACCCTCCACCGAATCCTCCAGGACGACGAGAACCTTCAGGAAGCCTGAAGCCTAGCACGTGAGCTTCAAGCACTCTGAAGGTGAGGGAGGATCAGCGGAACGCCGTCCGCACCGCGTCGCCGATGTGGCGCTGGACCGGGTCCGCCGCCGGGCCGAACAACCGGTCGTCCACCCGCTCCACGACGTCGCGCGCCGCGTCCAGCAGCCGCGCCCCCTCCGGCGTGACCTCGATGGCCGAAGCCGACCCGGCCCGGGCGGTGCGGTCGCGCACCAGCCCGGAAGCGGCCAGCGCCTTCACCGCCGCGTGCACGCTCTGCACCGTGGTGCCCGACATGCGCGCCAGCTCGCTGAACGACACTCCCGGCATCCTGGCGATGTGGCCCAGCAGCCCCAGCCTGCCGACCGTGAGCTCCAGCGGCGCCAGGGCGGCGCCCAGCTCGGTCTCGATGCGGCGGGCGAGCGTCAGCAGGACGATGGAGGTGCTGGTCACGGGCGGTCTGGGGCGGTCGTTCTCGGCGGTCACCCCCTCAGTCTCCCGCAGCCAGGCGCTCCTCCGTGCGCCACGGTCACGCGCCGTCCCGCGGCCAGGCGCTCTTCCGTACGCACGGTCACGCGCCGTCCCGCGGCCAGGTGAGCTTCGGCCGCTCGGGACTGCCCTCCGGCTTCATCGCCGGCAGCCGGCCCGGATGGTGGTACTGCACGCGCACCTTGCGGAAGTCGCCCTCCTCGCGCGGCCGGCCGTCCTTGCCGAGCGTGGGCGTCACCTCCACCTCGGAGTAGGCGGTCAGCAACGAGCCCGGGTCGAGGTAATAGACCGCGTGGAAGCCGCTGCCCATCCCGCCGGTGTAGGAGTACGGATGGGTCTGCGGGTTCAGGCCCGACTTCTTGAACGACCACATGAGCGACTGGCCACCGTAGTACATGTCGTCGGCGCGCTTGACCGGCGTGTAGTCCACGACGAGCCGGAGATACTGCTTGCCCTCGACCTCGGCCAGCCGCAGCTCGCCCGGCCTGACGAACCCCTTGTAACCGGTCTGGAGCTCCTTGATCCACGCATCGGCCTGGGCCTGCGTCATGCCGCCCGTGGAGATGCCGTCGGCGATGTGGCGATAGGCGCCCTGGAGCCTGCAGAAGGAGGCACCCGGCTCCGGGCCGTCCCACCGCTTGAGCTTGTAGCTGTAGCCGTAGCCCGCGCCGTCGCGGCAGACCGTGACCGGGTCGTCCGCGTCGGCCGACCCCCACACCATGCGGAACTTCTTCGACCGGTAGTCGAACCCGCTCTCCCACACGTACCGGGGCTTGCCTTCCCGGTATTCGGCCTCCTCGGTGTACGACTCCTGCGTGAGGTGAACGACCGGCTGCGTGACCATCTTCCCGAAACCGGCGTAGAACAGCGCCGTGGGATCGAGTGAACCCACGTCCTCGGCGGTCAGGCGGCCCTTCTTGAGCACCTCGAGCGTGTCCGGGTCGCCCGCCGCGGCCGCGTCCCCGCCGCCCAGGTTCTGCCAGACCAGCCATCCGCCGCCCAGGCCGAGCAGCACCACGACCCCGGCGACCGCCGCGAGGACGACCGGACCGCCCCGCTTCCTCGGCGGCGGGGGAGGGGGCATGCCCCTGCTC